>JANOBL010000909.1:0-2288 GCA_031411635.1 Betaproteobacteria bacterium | reverse complement strand
TGTATTTGTCCACCCGCATCGTTGTGATGTCGCCCCGGCCCGGGCGCATCCTGAAGATCATCGAATCCACCTTGCCCGATGTACGTCAGCTTGGCCTGCGCGACACGCCGGCGTTTGTGGCGCTGGCGCACGAGGTGCGCGAAGGCTTGGCGCATGGTCATGGGGCAGGCCACGGCGTGGGCCGACATGAAGGCTGACACCACCCCGCTGCACCAGCGCCTGCTGCCGGTGGCCGTGGTGTTGCTGAGTGTGCTGCTGCTTTGGTACGCCGGCGCCGTGGGCCTGAACCGCGCCGGTGCGGTGGAGCGGGTGCTGGCGCCAATGCATCCCGATGGCCAGTACAGCACCGCCGACCTGATCCGCAGCACGCTGAACATGCAGCGCCCGGTGCTGCCGGCGCCGCACCAGGTGGCGGCCGACCTGTACCGCAGCCTGGTCGATTGGCCACTTGATTCTCCCCGCAACCTGCTGTACCACCTGGCCGTTACCGCGCAATCCACGCTGGTGGGTTTTGCGCTGGGCAGCCTGCTGGGCATCACGCTGGCGGCGGCCATCGTGCACAGCCGCAGCTTGGACCGGGCACTGCTGCCGTGGATCGTGGCCTCGCAAACCGTGCCGGTGCTGGCCATCGCGCCCATCGTGCTGGTGATCCTGGGCAGCCTGGGCTTTGAGGGCATTGCGCCCAAGGCGGCGATTGCGATGTACCTGTGTTTTTTTCCGGTCACGGTGGCAATGGTGCTGGGCCTGCGGGCACCGCAGCGCATCGAGACCGAGCTGATGCACACCTATGCCGCCAGCCGCTGGCAGGCGTTCTGGCTGCTGCGCATGCCGTCTGCGCTGCCGTTTTTGTTTCCGTCCTTGAGGGTGGCGATTGCCGCCGGCGTGGTGGGCGCGATGGTGGCCGAGCTGCCCACCGGCGCGCAAGCCGGGCTGGGCGCCAAGCTGCTGACCGGCAGTTATTACGGCAACACCGTGGGCATCTGGTCGGCGCTGCTGATGTCGGCGCTGCTGGGCCTGGGCCTGACCGGCGCGGTGGCTGGCATTGAGCGGCTGGTGTTGGGCGCCAGGCGGGCTGGATGAACACCGCCCAGTCAGCACCGATGCGTGCGCCGCAGGCAAGCGGCGCGGCGCTGTTGATCTGCAGCCTGGCGCTGGCCTTCTGGCGTTGGCTGCCCGAGCCCGGCAGTGCCGACAGTGTGGCCGATGGTGTGGCGTTAACGCTGCTGTTGGGCGCCGCTGCGCTGCTGGTGCTTGCGGCCTGGAGCGTGCAGCGCCTGGCCCTGTTGGACGGCAAGCCCTGGTTTGCCAGCGCCACCGCAGCGCTGTTTGGCGTGTGGGTGCTGTACTTCTGGCAAGTGGGCGTGACGCTGTTCAACGTGCCCCGGGTGCTGTTGCCAGCGCCGTGGTTCATCGCCCAGATGCTGGTGGAGCGCTGGGATACGCTGGCCGGCGACTTTGTGCAGACGGTGCTCAAAGCCGTGCTGATCGGCTGGGCGCTGGGCTCGGGCCTGGGGTTTGCGGTGGGTGTGGCGATCGACCGCGCGCCGTTTTTGCAGCGTGGCCTGTTGCCGCTGGCCTCGTTGACCAGCACCGTGCCGCTGGTGGCGGTGGCGCCAATCATGGTGATGTGGTTTGGCTTTGACTGGCCCAGCAAAGCGGCGGTGGTGGTGTTGATGACGTTTTTTCCGATGCTGATCAGCACGCTGGCCGGCCTGCAAGCCGCCGGCAAGCTGGAGCGGGAGTTGATGCAAACCTATGCCGCCAGTTACGCGCGCACCTTGCTGGATTTGCGGCTGCCGGCGGCAATGCCGTTTGTCTTCAACGCACTGAAGATCAATGCCACGCTGGCCTTGATCGGCGCCATCGTGGCCGAGTTTTTTGGCTCGCCCACGGTGGGGCTGGGATTTCGCATCAGCACCGAGGCGGCCAAGATGAACATGGGCCTGGTGTGGGCTGCGATCGTGGTGGCAGCGGTGACCGGCTCTTTGGCCTACGCGCTGCTGGTACAACTGGAGCGCCGGGTGGCGTTCTGGCACCCGTCATTGCGACGTTCTTGACGACGTTCTTGAGTTTCCCAAGGCCGGCCCGCCAATGATGGGCGGCTGATTTAGTTTCACAACCAAGCACAGGAGTGAGTGATGACCGGATTGAAGTTCAAGCGGCTTGCCGTGGCCACCGTGGTGGCGCTGGCCGCCGTGGCCACGCAGGCGGCCGACAAGGTGGTGGTGCAGATGAAATGGGTGCCGCAGGCCCAGTTTGCCGGCTACTACGTGGCCGCCGCCAAGGGC
>JANOBL010000908.1:0-17434 GCA_031411635.1 Betaproteobacteria bacterium | reverse complement strand
TCGTAGCCGAGTTGCTGCAGCGTGAGCAGATCAACGATGCCACCGGTGAGGTCTGGCTGCAGGCCTATCCACGGATGCTGGGCCATGCGTTCAAGCCGGTCAGTTTCTGGTATTGCCACCGCGCCGATGGCTCGCTGGCGGCGGTGGTGGCCGAGGTCAACAACACTTTTGGGGGCCGCCACTTTTATTTGCTGGCCGGGCCGCAGCTTGGTTTTGGCCGCGAGATGACAGCGCGCAAGCTGTTCCATGTGTCGCCGTTTTGCCAGATCGAGGGCAGTTACCGCTTTCGTTTCATGCGCACCGGCTTGGGCAGTGCCGACGGCCAGGGCCGCAGCGTGGTGCGCATCGAGCATGACGATGGCCAGGGCCCGCTGCTGCTGACCAGCGTCAGCGGCCAGCTTGCGCCGATGACCGCCGCCCGGCTGCGCCAGGCGCTGTGGCGCATGCCGCTGCTGACGCTGGGCGTGATCGCCCGCATCCACTGGCAGGCCCTGCGCCTGCTGGCCAAACGGGTGCCTTTTTTTGGCAAGGGCCAAGTTGCCACCCCATCTGTTTCCACTGCCAAGGCCACCGGCACCTCCCCATGATGCGTACCGCCACCACCACGTCCAGCGCCACGCTGGCTTTGCCGCCCACGGCACCCACGGCGGCACGCGCGCTGTTTGCGCTGCTGCGCCGGCTGCAAGTGGGCACACTCGATGTGCAGCTTCCCGATGGCGGCCAGATGCGCTTTGGGAGCGGCGCCGCTGGTGAGCCGCATGCGGCCGTGCGGCTGCACAACTGGAAGGTCTGTGCCGCTGCGCTGCGCGCTGGTGACATCGGTTTTGCCGAGACTTTCATCGAAGGGGATTGGGCTGCCAACGACCTGGTGGCGCTGCTGTCGCTGTTCATCGCCAACCGCGACGCGGTGGAATCGGTGGTGTATGGCACCTGGTGGGGCAATTTGCTGAACCGCGCCCGCCATCTGTTCAACCGCAATTCGCGCTCAGGCAGCAAGCGCAACATCCACGCCCACTACGACCTGGGCAACCGGTTCTACCGGCTTTGGCTGGACGAGACGATGACGTACTCCAGCGCCTGGTTTGCTGGCAACCTGGCCCAACCCACCGCCGCTGCGCAGCAAGCCAAGATGCGGCGTGCGCTGACCGAATGCCAGGTGCAGCCGGGCGACAGGGTGCTGGAAATCGGCTGTGGCTGGGGCGGCCTGGCCGAATGCGCGGCGCGGGATTTCAACGCCCGCGTCACCGGCGTCACCTTGTCGGCCGAGCAGCTTGCGTTTGGCCAGCAGCGCCTGACGCGCGCAGGTTTGCAAGACCGCGCCAGCCTGCGCTTCCAGGATTACCGCGACATCAACGACGGCCCCTACGACGCGATCGTCTCGATCGAGATGTTCGAGGCGGTGGGCCGCGAATACTGGGCCAGCTACTTCCAGACCCTGCATGACCAGTTGAAGCCCGGTGGCCGGGCCTGTGTGCAGTCGATCACGATCGCCGATGCGCTGTTTGAGCGCTATGTGGCCGGCACCGATTTCATCCAGCAGTACATCTTTCCGGGCGGTTTGTTGCCATGCCCCGGCGCGTTCCGCGACCAAGCCCAGAAAGCGGGACTGCAGGTGGAGCGTGAGCTGGCGTTTGGCCCCGATTACGCCGAGACCTTGCGCCGCTGGCGCCAGGACTTTTTGCACCGGGACACGCAGGTGCGCGGCCTGGGCTTTGACACCCGCTTCATGCGCACCTGGGAGTTTTACCTGGCGTATTGCGAGGCGGCGTTTGCCAGCGCCAGCACCGATGTCATGCAGTTCACGCTGCGCCGGCCCGCTTGATGGCCCAGCGGCGGCAATGGCTGATCCATGCGCTGGCGGCGCTGCCGCTGGGCCTGCTGGCTGGCAGCATTCAAGCGCAACCCACCAGCCCACCCCCCGAACTGGCCAGCGAGCTACCCGGCGCAGCCTTGCGCGGCAGCGCTGTGATGCGTTTTTTGGGCCTGCACATCTATGACATCCGGCTCTGGAGTCCAGCCCCGCTGACTGGCGATGCGGCCACCCAGCCGCTGGCCCTGGAGCTGGTCTACGCCCGCAAGCTGGACGGCGAAAAGATCGCCAGCCGCTCGATCGACGAGATGCGCCGCATCGCCCCGTTCAGCGATGCACAAGCCGACAAATGGCTGGCCGCGATGACCCGGCTGTTCCCCGATGTGCAGGCCGGCGACCGCCTGACCGGCGTGCAACGCGCCGGCCCATCGACCCGGTTTTATTTCAACGGTCAATCCAGGGGCGAGGTGGCCGACGCCGATTTCACCCGGCTGTTTTTTGGCATCTGGCTGTCGCCGCGCACCTCCGAGCCGCGTCTGCGCGAGTTGCTGCTGGGTGGCAAGCCGTGACCGGGCAAGGGCTGGTCCACCGCGCCGGCCGGCCGGCCAGCACCGGCCAACTGGGTTGGCTTGAGGGCCTGCGCTACGGCGCGCTGGGTGCACCGCTGGCCTTTGCCGCGCTGCCGCTGTACGTGCTGCTGCCCAACCATTACGCGGCGCAGCTTGGTGTGCCACTGGCCGGCCTGGGCGCGGTGCTGTTGGCCACCCGGGCGCTGGACGCACTGATCGATCCGTGGCTGGGCCGCATCGTCGACCGGGGCCTGGGCCTGCCCAAATCGCGGGTGATGGCCGGCGCCGCCGGGGCCGCGCTGCTGCTGGCGCTGGGCTTTGCCGCGCTGTTTTTTCCACCCGCCGGCAGCGCCCCGACGCTGCTGGCCTGGTGTGCCGGCGCGCTGATCGTCACCAGCCTGGGCTACAGCGCGCTGGGTGTGCTGCACCAGGCCTGGGGCGCACGCCTGGGCGGCAATGCAGCGGCGCAGGCCCGCATCGTGAGCTGGCGCGAGGGCCTGTCGCTGGCCGGCGTGCTGGGCGCCAGCGTGCTGCCGGCGCTGGCCGGCATCCCGGTGATGGTGGCCACCTGCGTTGCGCTGTTGCTGCTGGCGCTGTGGGCCTTGAGCGCCGCGCCGTTCCGGCCCGCACCACCGCGATTGGCAGCGCCGCTGGCCAACACCGGCCTGCAGGCCTGGGCCTTGCCATGGCGGGTGCCAGCGTTTCGCCGCCTGATGGCGGTGTTCATGCTCAACGGCGTGGCCAGCGCAATCCCGGCCACGCTGGTGGTGTTTTTCATCCGTGATCGGCTGCAAGCACCCAGTTGGGAACCCGTTTTCCTGGGCAGCTACTTTGCGGCCGCGGCCTTGTCGATGCCGCTGTGGGTGCAAGCCGTCGCGCGGCTGGGCCTGCTGCGCTGCTGGCTGCTGGGCATGGCCTTGGCGGTGGCCGCGTTTGTCTGGGCGGCCCGGCTGGGCGCGGGCGACACCGGCGCATTTGTGCTGATCTGCCTGTTCAGCGGCGCGGCGCTGGGCGCCGACCTGGCCGTGCCCGGTGCGCTGCTGGCCGGTGTGATCAGCCGGGCCGGCCACGCGCTGCGCCACGAGGGCAGCTACTTTGGCTGGTGGACTTGCGCCAACAAACTGAACCTGGCGCTGGCCGCCGGCCTGGCGCTGCCGCTGCTGCAGGGCCTGGGTTATGCACCCGGCGCCCGCAGCGAATCCGCGCTCACTGCATTGGCGCTGATCTATGCCGCCGTGCCCTGTTTGCTCAAGGCTGGCGCCGCCACCTTGTTGTGGACCCAACGCCATCACCTGGATCGCCCATGACTGTTTTTCAAAACACCCGCCTGCGCCACCTGGCCGGCACCGCTGCGCTGGTATTGGGCCTGACCGGCAACGCGCTGCTGGCCGGCTGCGCCAGCCCCACACCGGCCGATTACGCCAGCCAGACCCCGCGGCTGGACCTGCGCCAGTACTTCAACGGCAAGCTGCTGGCGCATGGCATCGTCACCGATCGCAGTGGCAAGGTGATGCAGCGCTTCACGGTGTTGATCACCGGCACCTGGCAGGGCGACACCGGCACGCTGGACGAGCAGTTCAGCTACGCCGACGGCCGGCGCGAGCAGCGCGTCTGGACCTTGACCCGGGGCGACAACGGCCGCTACACCGGCCGCGCCGCCGATGTGCTGGGGCAGGCCCAGGGCCTGGCCGCCGGCAACGCGCTGAACTGGCGCTACACGCTGCGCGTGCCGGTCGACGGCCGCGATTGGGAGATCGATTTCGACGACTGGATGTTCCTGGTCGATGACAAGGTGATGCTCAACCGCGCGGTGATGAGCAAGTTTGGTTTCCGGCTGGGCGAGGTGCTGTTGTCGTTCCAGCGCCTGCCGGCATGAACCTGGACTGCGAAACATGTCCTTGAACCCCCGCATCACCGAGTGGCAAGGCCGCCATGTCTGGCTGGTGGGTGCCTCCACCGGCATCGGCCGCGCCACCGCCAGCCGGCTGCACGGGCTGGGCGCGTTGGTGACGGTGTCGGCGCGCAGCACCGCCACGCTGGACAGCTTTGTCGCCCAGCACCCGGGCGCCCGTGCGCTGGCGCTGGACGCCACCGATGCCGCAGCGGTGGCCGCCGCCGCGCAAACGCTGCTGCAAGACCATGGCCGCATCGACCTGGCGATGTACTGCGCCGGCCACTACAACGCGATGCAGGCCCCGCAGTTTGACCTGGTCGATGCGCTGCGCCACCAGCAGATCAACTATGTGGGCGCGCTGAACCTGCTGGCCGCCACCTTGCCATCGCTGCTGCGCCAGGCCGATGCCGGCAGCCCCGCCCACCTGAGCCTGGTGGCCAGCGTGGCCGGTTACCGGGGCCTGCCCAATGCACTGGCGTATGGCCCCACCAAGGCTGCGCTGATCAACCTGGCCGAGGTGCTGTACCTGGACCTGGCGCCGCGTGGCGTGGGTGTGTCGCTGATCAACCCGGGGTTTGTCGAAACCCCGCTGACGGCGCACAACAGTTTTTACATGCCGGCGCTGATCACGCCCGAAGCTGCAGCGCTGGCCATCGTCGGCGGCTGGCAGGCGGGCGAGTTTGAAATCCATTTTCCAAAGCGCTTCACCCGTTTTCTGAAGGCGCTGCGCACGCTGCCCGATGCGCTGTACTTCGGCGCGGTGCGCCGGGCCGTGCGTGTCTGAAGCCATCAACCCGCCCCGCCATCCCGACCCAAGGGTGGCCCGGGTGATCGGATTTTTCGAGCACCTGGCGCCTGGCGATCTGCTGCTGCTGGGCCAGGTCTACAGCACGCACGCCCGGTTTCGCGATCCGTTCAACCAGGTGCAAGGCCTGCCGGCCATCGCGCGCATCTTCGAGCACATGTTTGCCACGCTGGACGGCCCACGCTTCACGGTGCTCGATGCCGTGGCGGCCGGTGATGCGGTGTTCCTGACCTGGGACTTTGACTTCAGCACCTGGGGCACGGCTGCCCGCCCACTGCGCATCCACGGTGCCAGCCACCTGGTTTTTGACGCCGAAGGCCGGGTGTTGTCGCACCGCGACTATTGGGACGCCGCGCAAGAGCTGTACGAAAAACTGCCGCTGATCGGCCCACTGATGCGCTGGCTGCGGCGCCGTGCTGGCGCAGCCTGATCAAGCGCTCAGTTCTGGCCTTCGGTCAGCGTGTCGAGCTGGAAATTGCCACCTTTGTGCACCAGCCAGATATCGGTGTAGGTGGCCTTGCCGATCTTGGCCGGCGGCGGAAACGGCCCGGCCTTGCGGATCATCTGCTGGATCCACGGCCCGACCTCGGCCGCACCGGGTGGCCGGCGCATGCGCACATCCACCACCGTGCCATCGGCCTCGACATCGGTTTCGACAATCGCCACGCCGTACAGCAACGGCGGCATGCGGCCCTTGTAGATGCGCATCGGATAGCTGGCGTAGATGTGCTTTGCCGCATCGCGCTTGTAGGTTTGGTCCGAATCCGCCTCGCTGGGCTGCGGTGATGCTGCCAACGGCGTGGGCACCATCGCAAACTGGGCCTGTACCGGCAACGCGGCCAAACAGCCCGCCAGGCACAGGGCTGAGCCGGCAAACCAGCGTGAAAGGCGGAGGACTGTGGACATGGCTGTCGGAGTTTAGAGCGGGCCGGCAAGCGGGCGCCGAGACCAAATGCACGCTAGCACAGCGCCTGCACTTGTTACATCCACAAGTCCGGGGAGTGTCGGCTCATCGCAACCAGCCTTTGCGGCGGAAATAGATGAACGGCGCCGCCACCGACGCCACCATCAGCCCCAGCGCAAACGGGTAGCCCCAGGGCTGGTCCAGCTCGGGCATGGCCTTGAAGTTCATGCCGTAGATGCTGGCGATCAAGGTGGGTGGCAGCAAGGCCACGCTGGCCACCGAGAAAATCTTGATCACCTTGTTCTGGTTGATGTTGATGTAGCCCACCGTGGCATCCATCAAAAAGTTGATCTTGTCGAACACGAATGCGGTGTGGGAGTCGAGCGAATCGATGTCGCGCAAAATTTGCCGTGCTTCTTCGAACTGCTCGGCATTGAGCATGCGGCTGCGCATCATGAAGCTCACTGCGCGACGGGTGTCCATCACATTGCGCCGGATGCGGCCGTTCAGGTCTTCTTCCTTGGCGATCGCGCCCAGCGCGGCACCGGCGGCCTGGTCGTCCACATCCTGCTTCAGCACCCGGGCGCTGACCTTCTCCAGGCTGTCGTAAATGCCTTCCAGCGCATCGGCCGAGTACTCGGCATCGGCGTCGTAGAGCTTGAGCAGCACGTCCTTGGCATCGCCGATCAGTGCCGGGATGCGGCGCGCGCGCAAACGCAGCAGGCGGAACACCGGCAAGTCCTCGCCGTGGACCGAAAACAGCACGCCGTCCTTCAGGATGAACGCCACCCGCACGTTGCGCCGGGTCACATCGTCATCGATCAGAAAATCCGAGCGAATGTGCAGCTCGCCGTTGTCTTCTTCGTAGAAACGGGCCGACTCTTCCAGATCGTCGTCCACGATGTTGTCGGGAATGACCAGCCCGAAACGCGCGGCGATCCAGCTTTTTTCGACGGCCAGCGGGGACTCGAGATCCACCCACACCGGCCGCGCATCGGCCAACTGGTCCAGGCTCTCGATCTCTTGCTGCACCAGCCGGCCCTGGGCCAGTGTGAACAGATTGAGCATGCAAATCAGCGGGTTCAGGCGCCAGGCAGCAGGCGCTCAATGGTCTCGATCAATTGCAGAGGGCTGAACGGCTTGACCAGGTACTCGTCGGCGCCGGCCAACAAGCCGGCCTGGCGATCCTTGGCCTGGCCCCGGGCGGACAGCAACAGCACACGAGTGTCGCTCATTGCCGGGTCGGCCCGCACCTGCCGGCACACCTGCAAACCATCCACCGTGCCCGGCATCATCACGTCCAGCAACATCAGCGCGGGGTGCAGCGCATTCGCCAGTTGCAGGCCGGTGCTGCCGTCGGCCGCCTCATGCAACTCGTAAGGCTCAAACTCCAGCGTCATGCGGATGAGCTTGCGGATGTCGGCCTGGTCCTCGACGATCAATACGCGTTTCATGGCGGCGGCTCCGGGGCCATCCCGCCCGGTGATCGGTTATCGGCGCAAGATCGCGCCAGTGCACTGTTTGCGCGCCGATCAGGCAACCGCCGCCATCACGGCCGCGCGCTCCCGAACCAGCGCTTCAAGCTCATCAAACGGCACCGGCTTGTGGAACACCCGCACCCCCGCCGGCAAGCCACCACGGCGTGTGATTTCGTCCGGCGTCAGCGCCGTCACGACGACGATTTCCATGCCCTCGAAGCTCTGCCCCACACCCCGCAGCGACGCGATCATCTTGAACCCGTCCATGCCCGGCATGTTCAGGTCGGTGACCAGCAGGTCAGGGCAATGCTGGCCCATGCGCAGCAAGGCCTCAAAACCATTGCGCGCCGGCGTCACCGTGACCGGCAGTTCCCAGCCGGTGATGACCATCGTGAACAAGCGCAGCAGTTCGGGCTCGTCCTCGACCACCATCACCTGCAATCGGGTCTCGGACGCGGGCTGGCTGGGCACCGTCAGCACTGCATCGCCGGACAACGCGGCGGTGCGTTCACTGATCAGGCGTTCAACCGCTATGCGCGAGATGCGGCGGTGCCCACCTGCCGTTTTCCAGGCCGGCAGAACCCCCCCTTCGACCCAGAGTTGAACCGTCCGCAGCGCTACGCCCAGCCGCTCGGCAGCCTCGCGGGTGGACAGGACATCATCGTTTGTTGCGCTTTTTCTCATCCTGCTGCCAAAACAACAGCCCCCGTTGGATGCTGTGCCGCCTGCTCATCGACACCGGCATGAAAACTCGGATTACCAGGATGCGAAATCAGGATTTTGAACGATTGTTCACGCCCGTCTCGCCGTTTTTGGCACTTTACCGCGTTTGTAGCATGCTATTCCTGGCCATTCCTAGCCCGCGCCATGCCTGCAACAGCCGCTTCAGCGCATTGTTACAAGCGCGGCCTGCGCCGTTGCCTGAAAACCTGGCAAATCACCACACCGATGCCGCCGTCACGCACTTGTCACCGGGCCGGAAACGGGAGCACACTGGCCTTGGGCAGCATCAAAATTCACAGCGCATCAGCCTGTGCGTAGCAGCCCACCCCGTCGCCGACAAACCCTTTTGAAAGGACGATCTGATGAACCTGACGATCAGCGGACACCATCTGGACGTGACACCTGCCCTGCGTGAGTACGTTCTAACCAAACTGGACCGGGTGACACGACATTTTGATCAGGTGGTCGACATCAGTGTTCTGCTGACAGTCGAGAAGCTCAAGGAGAAAGAGCGACGGCAAAAAGCCGAAGTGACACTCCACGTCAAGGGAAAGGACATTTTTGTCGAACAGTCCCACGAAGACCTCTACGCCGCGATTGACCAGTTGATGGACAAGCTGGACCGCCAGGTCTGCCGCCACAAGGACAAGCTGCAAGACCATCACCATCCGGCGGTCAAGCGCCTGGATGTCGGCGTGGTCTGATTCTTCGACACGCCAGCGACGGCCCCTGAGGGGGCCGTTTTTGTCAGCTACTGCACTTTTAATGCAGTGCCGTGACAACATCCCGCACATGCGGGTGCGATCCACATTGCAGTGCAGCATCGCATTTCTATAATCATTTTTCTGTCACAGGACCCGTGGTTGCGCCTTTTGAAAACGGCCGTAAAGCGGGGCGATCGCCATGAACCGTCTCGCCGCCATCCTGCCCGCCACCAATGTGTTGGTGGACGTGGACGCCACCAGCAAGAAGCGGGTCTTCGAGCAGGCCGGCATGTTGTTTGAGAACCACCATGCGATCGCCCGCGCCACGGTGACCGACAACCTGTTTGCGCGAGAACGGCTGGGCTCTACCGGCCTGGGCCATGGTGTGGCGATTCCGCATGGCCGCATCAAGGGCTTGAAAAACCCGCTGGCCGCGGTGGTGCGGGTGTTGCAACCGATCCCGTTTGACGCGCCCGACGACGAGCCGGTGAGCTTGCTGATCTTTTTGCTGGTGCCCGAGGCAGCCACCCAGCGCCACCTGGAAATCCTGTCGGAAATCGCCGAGATGCTGTCCGACCGCGAGCTGCGCGAGCGCATGAAAGCGGCTGCTGACGCCACCGCGCTGCACAAGCTGATCGCCGATTGGGCGCCGTTGAAATCCGTGGCATGAGCGCCGGCCCCCTGCCGGCAGGCAGCGCCGGACATCGGCGATGAAACCCAGCTCGATCAGCGCCGAGGCCTTGTTCGAGGCCCAGCGCAGCCTGTTGCGCTGGGAGTGGGTGGCCGGCCATGCCCACCCGGAGCGCAGGTTTGACGAAGCAGCGGTGCGTGATGCGCAATCGGCGGCCGATCTGGTGGGCTATCTGAACTACATCCACCCGTACCGGGTGCAGATCGTCGGCCGGCGCGAGGTGGCCTATTTGTCGCAATCGGCGCCCGAGGACCAGGAGCGCCGGATCTCGCGCATCGTCACCTTGGAGCCGCCGGTGCTGATCTGCGCCGACGGTGTGTCGCCGCCCGACCGGCTGGTGGCGATGTGCGACCGTGCCGAGATCCCGCTGTTTGTCACCACCGAGTCCGCCGGCCAGGTGATCGACATCGTGCGCGCCTACCTGGCCCAGCTTTTTGCCGAGCGGCTGACCCGCCACGGCGTGTTCATGGACATCCTGGGCCTGGGGGTTTTGCTGACCGGTGAATCTGGCCTGGGCAAGAGTGAGCTGGGGCTGGAGCTGATCTCGCGCGGCCATGGCCTGGTGGCCGACGACGCGGTGGATTTTTACAAAATCTCACAAAGCGCGCTGGAGGGCCGCTGCCCGGAATTGCTGCTGAACCTGCTGGAAGTGCGGGGCATTGGCCTGCTGGACATCCGGGCGATCTTTGGCGAGACGGCGGTGCGCCGCAAGATGCGGCTGAAGCTGATCGTGCACCTGGTGCGCAAGGAAACGATGGAGCGCGAGTTTGAGCGCCTGCCGTACGAGCCCCTGTTTGAGGACATCCTGGGCATCCCGGTGCGCAAAACCGTGATCACGGTGGACGCCGGCCGCAACCTGGCGGTGCTGGTGGAGGCGGCGGTGCGCAACACCATCCTGCAGCTTCGCGGCATCGACACCTACCAGGAGTTCATCGAGCGCCACCAGCGGGCGATGCAACAAACCGACGACTGAAAGGCCGGCCTATTTGACCCGGTGCGGGCAGGCCGGCTTGGTGCACGCCGCGTACAGCGACAGCGCATGGTCTTGCAGCTCAAAGCCATGGCTGTGGGCCACGGCGCGCTGGCGCTGCTCGATCTCGGGATCGTAGAACTCCTCCACCCGGCCGCAACTCAGGCACACCAAGTGGTCGTGGTGCTGGCCTTCGTTCAACTCGAACACCGATTTGCCCGATTCAAAATGGCTGCGCGACAACAGCCCGGCCTGCTCAAACTGCATCAACACCCGGTAGACCGTGGCCAGGCCGATGTCGGCGCCCTCGTGCAGCAAGGCCTTGTAGACATCCTCGGCCGTCATGTGGCGCTGCGTGGTGCGCTGGAACACCTCCAGGATCTTGATGCGCGGCAGCGTGGCCTTCAGCCCGCTGCTCTTCAGTTCGTCGGCATGGGTCATGGCGGGGGCGCCAGGCGCTGGTGGCTAGAATCAATGGATCATATCCAGCTTGCAGGCAGGCCTTTTGACACTCTTTTTTTCTGTTTCCCGCCTGGCCAGCAAGGTTGCTGCGCTGACGGCATTGCTGGCCGCCAGTGGCTGTTCGATGCTGCCATCGCTGCCGGCACTGCCCTCGTTGTCGTCGGGTGACACCTTTCTGGGCCTGATCACGCCCTACCGCATGGACATCGTGCAGGGCAATGTGGTCACCAAGGAGCAGGTGGCGATGGTCAAGCCCGGCATGCCCCGGGCCCAGGTGCGCGACATCCTGGGCTCGCCGATGCTGACCGATTTGTTCCACGGCGACCGCTGGGACTATGTGTTCACGATCCGCCGGCCCGGCACCGAGCCGCAGCGCCGCACCATCGTGGCTTTTTTCAAAGGCGATTTGCTGGACCGGCTGGAGGCGCCCGAGCTGCCCAGCGAGCGTGAGTTTGTGGCCTCGATCAGCCGCACCCGCGTTGCTGGTACGCCGCCGGTGCTGGAGCTGACGCCCGAGCAGAAGCAGGCCTTGCCGGTGCCGCCCAAGCAAGACGCAGAGCCGGTGCGGCCATCCGGCGCGGTGCGCATTTATCCGCCGTTGGAGCCGTCTTGAGCGTAGAGATTGAGAACAGACTTCGCATCGCGGTTGCGGGTGCCAGCGGCCGCATGGGCCGCATGCTGATCGACGCGGTGCTGGCTGCGCCGGATTGTGTGCTGGCGGGTGCGCTGGACATGCCCGGCAACCCGGCGCTGGGCCAGGATGCCGGCGCTTACGCCGGCCGCAACACCGGCGTGTTGATCACCGCCGACCTGCGCGCCGGTTTGGGCAACGCCCAGGTGCTGATCGATTTCACCCGCCCCGAGGGCACGCTGGCGCATTTGGCCTTGTGCCGTGAGCTGGGCATCAAAGCGGTGATTGGCACCACCGGTTTCACGCCGGCGCAAAAAGCCGAGGTGGCGGCGCAGGCCCAGCACATCGCGCTGATGATGGCGCCCAACATGAGTGTGGGTGTCAACGTGATGCTCAAGCTGCTGGACCAGGCCGCGCGCGCGCTGAGCCAGGGTTACGACATCGAGGTGATCGAAGCGCACCACCGCCACAAGGTGGATGCCCCCAGCGGCACCGCGCTGCAGATCGGCGAGGTGCTGGCCAATGCGCTGGGCCGCGACCTGAAGGACTGCGCGGTGTATGCCCGCGAAGGCGTGACCGGCGAGCGTGATCCGTCAACCATCGGTTTTGCGACGATCCGGGGTGGTGACATCGTCGGTGACCACACGGTGTTGTTTGCCGGCACCGGCGAGCGCATCGAGATCAGCCACAAAAGCGGCAGCCGGGTCAGCTATGCCCAGGGTGCGTTGCGCGCGGCGCGCTTCCTGGCCAGCAAGCACAGCGGCTTGTTCGACATGAATGACGTGCTGGGCCTGGCCTGATATGGGACGCTGAAATGAAGCCCCCACGCTCACGTCGTTCGCTGCCTGCCGGCCAGCAGGCCGTCAGGCCTTCGCCAGCCACTCGCGAGCGCGCAGGCGCTCGCTCGGCGCGGGCTCAGCCCCCCGAGGGGGCGGTCAGTGCCTTCGGAACGGCCGGGCGGCACTGACATGCTGACCCCGCTCGACGACACGCTCTGGCACCAGTTGCCAACAACTTTCGACCACGTCTGGACCAGCGACCCGCGCTGGTTCGATCGCTACTGGTTCGCGATCTATTCGCAGGACGGCCGCGTGGCGATCCAGATCACGATGGGGGCGTACCGCAACATGAACGTGCTCGACGGCGGCGCCGTGATGGTCGTCGATGGCCGGCAATACAACCTCAGGGTGTCGCGCTCGCTGGCCGGCAGCGCCGAGACCGTCTGCGGACCGCTGCGCATACGACCGGTGGAACCGCTGAAGTCCTTCGACATCGTCATCGCGCCCGGCGAACACGCGCTGCACGGTGAAATCCGTTGGCAGTGCGTAGCGCCGGCCCACGAGGAACATCCGCACTACACCCGCCTGCAGGGGCGCACTGTCGAGGACTATCGACGCTTCGACCAGATCGGCGTGGCCAGCGGTTGGCTCGAAATAGAAGGAGCAGACGGAGCAGAGGGCCGGCGCATTGAAATCGACCGGTGGTGGGCCTGCCGGGACCACTCCTGGGGCGTGCGTCGCGGCATGGGCGTGTCGGAGCCGGTGACCGGTCCCAAGGTGACACTCGCGGAAAAAGGGCATGTGATGTCCTTCCTGTTCTTTTCCACCGACACCATCAGCGGGTCGCTGTTGTTCTCGGGCCGCGGCGACGACGCGCCCTATACCACCGGCGTGGTCACCGATCGCCGCACGCAGCAAGCGCATCACGCCACCAAAATCGAGCTGGAGGTCGACCTGCACGAAGGCACGCGGCGCTTTCGTCGCGCCGGCGTGGTGGTGACTTTCGACGGGGGCCGGCAGTTGCGCCTGGCGGTGGAGGCGCGCGGTTCTTCGATCGCGATGCAGGGGCTGGGCTACAGCGGCGGCTACAACGACGGCAAGGGCCTGGGCGCGTGGCGCGGCGAAAACCACCTGGAGCACGACGTCTGGGATGTCTCGCATCCGGCGACCATCGTCTACCCCGACGGCACGCAGAAGACACACTGGCACCGCATCCAGCCGGTGGCCATCACAGCCGACTTCGACGGTGAGGCCAGCCAGGGTACGGCCAGCATGACGCTGACCATCGCGGGCAAGCTGCCGGAACACCTGCAGCTCAAGTCGCAGGCCCAAGGCTAGTACCGGTTGCCGCGCGGGAATCCCATGGCACTGTCCCTGCTGTCCGAATGCCTGCGCCCCGGCGACCGCATCGTCGTCGGCCAGGCCGTTGGCGAGCCTGTAGCGCTGATCGCGGCCTTGTTCGAGCTGGCCCCGCGCCTTGGCGCGGTCGATGTGTTCTGCGGCCTGTCGCTCAACCCGGCCTGGGAAGGCAAGGTGCCGGACGCCGTGCGCGTGACCACCTACTGCGGGCTGGGCACCGTGCGCAAGCTGGTGGCACGCGAACGCGCCCGGGTGTTGCCCACGTCGCTGTCGCAGTTGTCGTCTCTGATCGCGTCGCGCAAGCTGCCGGTGGACGTGGTGCTGCTGCAGGTGTCGCCGGCCGATGCCGACGGCTATCACTCCTTGAGCTGCACGCTGGACTATGTCTGGGATGCGGCGCAGGTGGCGCGCGTGGTGGTGGTCGAGGTGAATTCCAACCTGCCGATCACTCGCACGAGCGGCGGCATTGGCCGCTTGCACCACAGCCGCGTCGTGGTGGCGCTGGAGAGCGACGCGGCCTTGCTCGAATCGCCGGCAGAAGCGCCGGGTGAGGTGCAGCGGCAAGTCGCCCGCCAGGTGGCGAAGCTGGTTCCCGATGGCGCCACCGTGCAGCTCGGCATCGGCGGGCTGGCCGTGGCGGTGGCCGAGGCGATCAGGGATCGCCGCGGCCTGAAGATCCGTTCGGGGATGGTGGGCGACTGGTTTGTCGATCTGGTCGACAGCGGCGCGATCGACACGGCCACGCCGGACGCCTGCCTGACGTCGCTGGCGGTCGGCAGCCGACACCTGTACGGCTCCTTGTCCAGGTTGACCCGGGAGGGGATTCTCGGCTTCGCATTGCCGGCGCAACTGGTCGTGCCGATCCCGGGGTCGCCTTTCATGGCGATCAACTCGGCGATCGAGGTCGACTTGAGCGGACAGGTGAACGCGGAGTTCGTAGGCGAACGCTACGTCGGCGCGGTTGGCGGCCAGACCGACTATTTCAGGGCGGCACGCCGTTCCGCGGGCGGGCTGGCGATCCTGGCGTTGCCGGCCATGACCGCGGCCACCACGCAGGCCACCGCGGGGCGCGAGGCAAGAAGTCGCATCATCCCGCGCTGCGCCCATGTCACCTCGGCGCAAAGCGATGTCGATGTCATCGTCACCGAGCACGGCGCGGCGGACATCCGTGCCACCACGCTGAAGGAGAGACGCACCTTGATCACGAACATCGCAGGCCCGCAAGAGCGCGGCGCGCTGCTGCACGGCCTAGGCGCCGAACCGAGCGCCAAATGACAGGTGCAAGCACCGCCGCAAGCGCCGCCGCAAGCACCGCCGCAAGCACCGCAGCCGGGGCCGCCGGCCGGCGTGTGGCAGTGATCGGCGCCGGTGCAGCCGGCCTGTGCGCGGCCAAGAACCTGCTGGCGCAGGGCATCGAGGTGGTGGTCTACGAGATCGGCACCTGCATCGGCGGGCTTTGGGTCTTCAACAACGACAGCGGGCTGGCGCCGGCCTACAAGTCGCTGCACCTGAACTCAGAGACCCAGGTCACCGAGTACAAGGATTTTCCGTTTCCGCCGGGCAGCCCGCTGTATCCCGACCACGCCCAGGTGCGCCAGTACCTGGAGTCTTATGCCGACCACTTCGGCGTGCGGCCGCACATCCGTTTCCGCTCGAAGGTGGTCGACGTGGCACCACGCGGTGAGCGCTGGGCGGTGCAACTGGCGGATGGAACGGGTGGCGAATTCGACGCTGTCGTCGTCGCCAGCGGCCACCAGGGCTCGCCGGCGCACCCGGCCTGGAAAGACGATTTCAAAGGCGAGTACCTGCACTCGCACAGCTACCGCGTGCCCGAGCCGTTCCGCGACAAGCGGGTGCTGGTCATCGGCATGGGCAACAGCGCGGTGGACATCGCCTCCGATATCTGCGTCGTGACGCAGAGCACAACGATCTCGGCGCGCTCACCGGTGTTGGTGATGCCGCGCATGCTGTTTGGTGTGCCGACATCGCGTGTGCTGGGCAAGATCGAGAAGCCGTGGATGCCGTGGCCGCTGAAGCGAACGATGCGCGAGTTTCTGGTGCGCATCGTGCACGGGCGCATGGAGCAATGGGGTTTCACGACGCCCAAGACCCGCACCCACCCCACCAGCCACCCGTGCCTGATGTCGCACTTTGTGTGGAACCGCATCACCGCCAAGCCCGGCATCCGGGCGGTCAGCGGCCGGCAGGTGACGTTTGTCGACGGCAGCACCGAGAGCTTCGACACTGTGATCGCCGGCACCGGCTACAACGTTGATCTGCCGTTTCTGGCGCCGGCGCTGCGGCCGCTGGAAGGGCACAAGCTCGAGCTCTTTCTGCGGGTGGTGCATCCGCGGCAGCGCGGCCTGTATTTCGCCGGCATGTTCAATGTGGCCGGCGGCGGCAACATCCGCATGATGGACGACCAGGCCGAATGGATCGCCGAGTTGGTGCGTGGGGATGTGGCCCTGCCCGACGAAGCCGGCATGCGTGCGGTGATGGAGGAGGAGCAGGTTTTTCTGCGCCGCGAGTTTCCGGGCAGCCCGCGTTACGCGCTGGAGCTTGATCCGCCGTTCTACCGCAAGCTGCTGGTGCGTGAGCGCAGCCAGGGCCGGTCGCGGCCCAAGGCTGCACGCCAGGCCACGCCGCCGGCCGGCCACCAAGGAGGTAGCAGTGTCGCTGCGTGACAAATCCTGCATCACCGGCATCGGTGAAACCGCCTACATGCGCGGTTCGAGCAAGAGCGCGTTTGAGTTGCAGATCGAGGCTTCGCTGAAAGCCGTTGCCGATGCCGGTCCGACGCCCAAAGACATCGACGGCGTGATCCCGATCGGCATCGTCAGCGGCACCGCCGACGACTTCATCGACAACTTCGGCCTCCCCGACCTGCGCTTTTCGGCGGTGGTGCCACATGGCGGCGCCAGCCCGGTGATGGCGCTGCAATGCGCCGCCGCCGCGGTGGCCTGCGGCGCCTGCAACCACGTGCTGATCACCTTCGGCCGCAATGTCAGCGCGGCGTCCAACAAGGCCGGCGCACGCATCCATTCGATGCCGCAGTTCCATTACGTGACCGAGTTTGAGCACCCCATGGGTGCCAGCGCACCGGCGCAGTTGTACGCGCCGATGGCACGCCGCCACATGGCGCTTTACGGCACCACGGTGGCGCAGTTTGGCGCGGTGGCGGTGGCGATGCGCGAGCACGCGCTGTTGAATGACAACGCGGTGATGAAAAAACCCATCACGCTGGAAGACCACCGCAACTCACGCATGATTTCCGACCCGTTCCGGCTGCTCGACTGCAGCCTGGAGAGCGACGGTGGTGCCGCGGTGATCGTCAGCGCGGCCGCGCCGGCGTCCGACCTGCGCCACCGCCGTATCTTCATCGCCGGTGTTGCCGAAGGCCACCCCGATTCACCCGGCTCGATCACGCAGCGCGCGGACATGACCAGCTTGGGGCTGGCCAAGGCAGCGCCACGCGCCTTCCACATGGCCGGCGTCACGCCTGCCGACATTCAGGTTGCCGAGATCTACGACTGCTTCACCTACGCGGTGATCCGGCAGCTCGAGGACATGGGCTTCTGCGCAAAGGGTGAGGGCGGCCCGTTTGTCGAGGGCGGGCGCTTGCGCCTGGGCGGCGCGCTGCCCACCAACACCCACG
>JANOBL010000907.1:0-1711 GCA_031411635.1 Betaproteobacteria bacterium | reverse complement strand
GACCCTGGCGGCGGGCCTCTCCCAGGTGCTGGACGACCGGCGCTATACCGAGATCATCGTCACCCGGGTGACGGTGCCGGTGGGCGAGGACATCGGCTTTTTACCCGGCACCGAAGAAGAGAAGATGGGCCCGTGGATGGGCGCGCTGGACGACAACCTGGAGGTGCTGGCCAAGGGCGACGGCAGCGCCGGTGAATGGGGCCGCGCCGCCACGCAAGACCTGGTGCGCAGCAAGATCAAGATCAAGAGCCTGAACTTCATGCGCGGCCGCACTTTCTTGAACAAGTTTGTGCTGATCGACGAGGCGCAAAACCTGACGCCCAAGCAGATGAAGACGCTGATCACCCGCGCCGGGCCAGGCACCAAGATCGTCTGCCTGGGCAACCTGGCGCAGATCGACACGCCTTACCTGACCGAAGGCTCGTCGGGCCTGACTTACGCGGTGGACCGGTTCAAGGGCTGGCCGCATTCGGGCCATGTGATGCTGGCGCGGGGTGAGCGCTCTCGCTTGGCCGACTTTGCGTCGGAAGTGCTTTAAAACGCCCGCCCACGCGCTGAACCAGCCACCGGGCGGATCAGCGCGCGCTTGTGCGTGCAGCGCGGTCAACGCCTGAGATCGTCAAAAAATGCCTTGGCGTTGAAATCGCGGCCCAGAAAATCGTGCACCAGCGCCTGCGGCCCGCGGGCGCTGCCCGGGGCCAGCACCCGGTCGCGATAACGCCTGCCCACCACCGGGTCCAGCTTGTCGGCGGCAAACGCGGTGCGCAAATCCATGGCCACCACCAGGCTCCACAAATAGCCGTAATAACCGGCGCTGTAGTTGGTGGCGATGTGGCTGAAGCCGGCCGGAAACAGCGTGCCCGGCACATGGCCCAGCGGCGTGTCGCCCTCCATCTGCGCCCACAAGGCCATCGGATCACGCAGCGTGGGGCCGTACAGCGCCAGGTCGTAGCTGGCATACAAATGCTGGCGCGAGAAGCGCACACCCTTGCCGTAGTGGCTGGCGGCGCGGGCCTTGTCCAGCAGCGCATCGGGCACCGGGGTGCAGCTTGGGCAGACCTCGGCAAACAGCTTCTGCACCTGCTTGTCGTATACCCAGTCTTCCAGCATCTGCGATGGCGCTTCGACAAAATCATGTTTGACGCTGGTGCCGGCCTGCAGCGCGCGCCGGGTGGCCGACAAGTTGTTGTGCACCGCATGGCCCAGCTCGTGCAGCAGGGTTTCCAGCTCGTCCAGGGTCAGTCCCTGGCGGTTGAAATTGACCACCAGCGCGGCTTGCGATGGCCGCTTTTGGTCCAAAGACCCCGAGCGCAGCCCCCACACCGCCGCATGGTTGTACTTGCCCTCTCGCGGGTACAAATCCACCCACAAGGTGGCCAGGGGCCGGCCGCTGGCCGCGTCAAATACCGCATAGGTTTGCACCTCGGGATGCCAGGCGGCTGCGGCCTCGATGCGCTGGTAGCGCACACCCATCAGCCGCTCGATCAGGCGCAGCGCAAACTGCAGGCTGGCCTGCGGCGGAAAGTAGGCGCGGAAAGCGTTCTGGTCCACCGCGTACTGGGCCTGGCGCGCCAGCTCGGTGTAGAAATTGACATCCCAGCGCTCGATCTTGACTTCGTAACGGGCAGCTTCAAGTGCGTGGCTTTCAGCGCGCGCAAATCGCCGATCTCATCGCGCTCGCGCTGCTGCACCGCCGCCTTGACCTCGTCCA
>JANOBL010000906.1:0-4608 GCA_031411635.1 Betaproteobacteria bacterium | reverse complement strand
TGTCGATGAGCTATTTGAGTTCGCACAGACGTTTCTTCATCGAAGATGAATATCACCGTACTGGGGCGCGTCGGATGTCTTTACGCCTAAACCCC
Source organism: Betaproteobacteria bacterium (assembly GCA_031411635.1). Taxonomy (GTDB): domain Bacteria; phylum Pseudomonadota; class Gammaproteobacteria; order Burkholderiales; family Burkholderiaceae_C; genus Pseudaquabacterium. The sequence goes on along the minus strand of JANOBL010000906.1, from coordinate 4,513 downwards.
CGCGGCCGATTGAGCATCAGAACGGAATGTCGTCATCCATGTCATCAAAGCCCGTGGCGGTCTTGGGCGCTGGCGTGCGGGGTGCCGGCGCGGGGGCTGCAGCCCGTGGCGGCGGCGCGGCGCGGCGGGGCGCGGGGGCTGGCGCGTTGTCGTCGCCGTAGTGGTCATCGCCCTGGCCGCCGCCGCCGCTGCTGGCGCGGCCACCACCACCACCACCGCCCATGCCGCCTTCTTCACGGCCGCCGAGCAGCTGCATCTGCTCGGCGTAGATCTCGGTGGTGTACTTTTCAACACCGTCCTTGTCGGTCCACTTGCGGGTGCGCAGGCGGCCTTCCACATACACCGGCCGGCCTTTTTTCAGGTACTCGCCGGCAATCTCGGCCAGGCGGTCAAAAAACACCACGCGGTGCCATTCGGTTTCTTCCTGGCGCTCGCCGGAATCCTTGTTTTTCCAGTTGCGGGTGGTGGCGATGCCCACGTTGCACACTGCGCTGCCACCGGGGGTGTAGCGCACCTCGGGATCACGCCCCAGGTTGCCGATGAGGATGACTTTGTTGACCGATGCCATGGCTTGAGGCTCCTTGCTGGATCTGTGGGGGGCGGGTGGGCCCGCAAGACACCCATGATAACGACCGGCCTCGCGCCGGCCCATCACCCGGGAGGGGGTGGGTGCACACCCTCTGACGGGGGACAGGCCGGGGTGCCGCGTGGCCCGGGCGGTGTCTTTTGGGCCGGCGCAAAACACGGCAACCCAGCCCGACGCGCATGCGCTGAACCTTGAAAGCCGGTTTTCCGGCAGCGCCGCAACGACCACAACAATCCAGGGGCGTTGTTGGTCAAGCCCTGGCCAAAAGCCAGCACGGCGGGCCGCTACCATCCTGCTTCCATGCCCACGCTGCGCACCGCCTCCCCCACCTCCACCGACCCGCTGCACATCCTGCAGCAGGTGTTTGGCTACGCCGCCTTCCGCGGCCAGCAGGCGGCAATCGTCGAGCAGGTGTGCGGCGGTGGCGATGCGCTGGTGCTGATGCCCACCGGCGGTGGCAAAAGCCTGTGTTACCAGGTGCCGGCGATCGCCCGCCACCGCGCCGGCCAGGGCGTGACCCTGGTGGTCAGCCCGCTGATTGCGCTGATGCACGACCAGGTGGGCGCGCTGGCCGAGGCGGGTGTGGCGGCGGCGTTTTTGAACAGCACGCTGGAGGGCGACGAGGCGCGCCGCACCGAGCGTGACTTGCTGGCCGGCCGGCTGGTGCTGCTGTATGCCGCGCCCGAGCGCATCCTGACGCCGCGGTTCCTGGCGATGCTGGACAGCCTGCACGAGCGCGGTTTGCTCAGCCTGATCGCGATCGACGAGGCGCATTGCGTCAGCCAGTGGGGCCATGATTTCCGCGAGGAGTACCTGGGGCTGTCGGCGCTGCACGAGCGCTTTCCAACCGTGCCGCGGCTGGCGCTGACCGCCACTGCCGACGAGCACACCCGCGCCGACATCGTCGAACGGCTGGCGCTGGCCGAGGCCAAGCTGTTTGTCGCCAGCTTCGACCGGCCCAACATCCGCTATGTGATCGTCGAGAAAGACGATCCGCGCCGGCAGTTGCTGCGCTTGCTGCGTGACGAGCACGACGGTGACGCCGGCATCATCTACTGCCAAAGCCGCAAGAAGGTGGAAGAAACCGCCGCCTGGCTGGACGGCGAGGGCCTGACCGCGCTGCCCTACCATGCCGGCCTGGATGCCAGCATGCGGCGCCGCCATCAAGACCGCTTTTTGCGCGAAGAGGGCGTGGTGATGGTGGCCACGATCGCGTTTGGCATGGGCATCGACAAACCCGATGTGCGTTTTGTCGCCCACCTGGACATGCCCAAAAACATCGAAGGTTATTACCAGGAGACCGGCCGCGCCGGCCGCGACGGCGCGGCCGCCACCGCCTGGATGGCCTACGGCCTGGCCGATGTGGTGAACCAGCGCCGCATGATCGACGAGGGCGAGGCGGTGGAGGATTTCAAGCGCCTGCAGCGCGCCAAGCTGGATGCGCTGCTGGCGCTGGCCGAGGCGCACGATTGCCGGCGGGTGCGGCTGCTGTCCTACTTTGGCGAGCAAAGCACGCCCTGCGCGGGTTTGCAAAATTCGTGCGACAACTGCCTGCACCCCCCCGCCGTGTGGGACGCCACCGATGCCGCACGCAAGGCGCTGAGTTGCATCTACCGCTTCCACCAGCAAAGTGGTTTCGGCTTTGGCGCCGGGCATTTGATCGACGTGCTGCGTGGCAAGCTGACCGACAAGGTGGCCCAGCGTGGCCATGAGCGTTTGTCCACCTTTGGCATTGGCACGGAAGTCACCGAGCAGGCCTGGCGCGGTGTGCTGCGCCAGCTTGTGGCGCTGGGCCATGTGCACAGCGTGGGCGACTACAACACGCTGGAGCTGAGCGACAGCGCGCGTGCGGTGCTGCGCGGCGAGGTGCCGGTGATGCTGCGTGTGCCGGCCGATCCACCGCTGAAATCACGCGGCGGCAAGGCCTCGCGCAGTGGCAGCGCAGGCCGCAGCGCGGCCGGCAAAGCACCGCCGCTGCCGCTGGACGAAGCCGGTTTGCAGCGTTTTGCCGCGCTGAAGGCCTGGCGTGCCGAGATCGCGCGTGAGCACAACTTGCCGGCCTACGTGGTGTTCCACGATGCGCACCTGGCCGAGATGGCGCGCGAGGCGCCCGACTCGCTGGACGCGCTGGCCGGCATCAGCGGCGTGGGAGCCAAGAAGCTGGAAGCTTATGGCGCCGAGATCTTGCGGGTGTTGGGAGCTTAGCTCCTTCCCCCTGGCAGGGGGAAGGCTGGGATGGGGGTTCAGCGTTTACAACGCTGCAAACTTTCGACCCCCACCCCTGCCCTCCCCCTGCCCGGGGGAGGGAGTACGGCCCCCTCAGGACACACCAGCATCCGGTGGCCCGATATCGACATTGCTGTCGGCCGCCACCTCCACCACACCCGGCAGCTTGCGCCAGGCCTTGGCCTGCGCCGCCGTGCCCTGCACGATCAGCACCCCCAGCTCACCCAGCTTGGACGACACCGTGCCACCGGCGGCCGCCACGGCCCGCTCCACCGCCGCCAGCGCTTGGGGCCCGCCGGTGGTGACCACCCAGGTTGTTGCCTTGGCCATGGTTTTGACTCCTGGGCCCGATGGGGCCGCGCCGAAGATTGTGAACCGTTGCGGCGCGTTGGGCCGCACCGTCGGCGGGGCATGCACTCAAGCAGGCGCCTGCACCAGCCCCCGGCCCACCTTGGACGGCGGGAACGGCAGCGCCAGCGCGCGCGCCAGCAGCATGTTCCACAGCGCCTGGCCACGCAGGTTGGGGCTGGTCTGGGCCCACAGCGCGGCGCAGCCCGCCACATGCGGCGTGGCCATGCTGGTGCCGCTCTTGGTGCCGTAGCGCGCCGGGCGTGGCACGCAGGAGAAGACGTCGCGGCCGGGTGCGGCAATCTCCACCTTGCCAAAGTTGGAGAAGCCGGACGGCGCCAGGTTGGCGTCCAGCGAGGCCACCGACATGATGCTGGGTGAGTTGGCGGGTGCGCCGGTGGCCGCACCGTCGTTGCCGGCTGCGGCGACGATCAAACAGCCCTTGGCCAGCGCCTGGGTGCCGGCAGCGGTGTAGGCCGCCTGCACCGGCGCGGCCGAGCCGAGTGACATCGAGATCACGCTGCACTGGTTGGCAATTGCCCAGTTCATGCCGGCCAGCACGCTGGCGCTGCTGCCGCTGCCGCTGTTGCTCAGCACCTTGCCGACGTAGATTTGCGCGCCGTAGGCAATGCCGTAACGGGGCGTGCTGCCGGCCGGCGCCTTGGGGCCGCAGGATGTGCCGATGCAGTGCGTGCCATGGCTGTGCAGGTCTTGCACCGGCTGGCCGACAAAACTGGCGCTGACGATGATGCGGCCGGCAAAGTCCGGGTGGCCCAGGTCCATGCCGGTGTCCAGCACCGCCACCCGCGTGCCGGCGCCGCTGCGGCTGCTGGGCGGCACCTTGCAGCGGGTCAGGCCCCAGGTGGCGCCCAGCACTTGGGCGTCCACATCCTCGTCTTGCGGGCTGCGGCCGGCGCTGCCACCCAGATCACGCGCGATGGTCTCGGCGGCGCGCAGAAAGCCGCGCAGGTAGTCGTCGGTGGCGCCGTCCGAGAACACAAAGTACTCGGGCTCGATGATCTCGATCGCGCTGTCGGCCGCATGCTCACTGGCGGCGCTCAAACCACGCGCCATCGCCGCATCCCCGCCCACCAGCGCCACGCCGATCTCGGGGAACACCACCGCGTCTGCATCGCCCACATCGGCCATCGCCAGCGCCTGGTTGTCAAAATCACGTGCATCGGCCACCCTCAGGCTTTGGGATTTGAACGATGCCAGGCCGGCGTCCAGTGCGTTGTCTTTGAAAGTGACCAGCATGCGCCCGGTTTGCAGCGTGCCATCGTTGCGCGCCAGCGCGGCCAGCAACAGCGCGTCGATGCCGCTGCCAGCGGATGTGCCTTCGGCGGCTTGGGG
>JANOBL010000905.1:0-9077 GCA_031411635.1 Betaproteobacteria bacterium | reverse complement strand
CGGGCCGCACCGGCGGCATCACCCGCCCCGGCGAGGTCCGCAAGCCGGAGAAGACGCTCGGTGGTGAGCAGGTCGAGGGTCGTCAGGCCGTCCGTGAACTGCTGATCGCCGGCAAGCGCAAGATCAAAGAGATCTGGATCGCCTCCGATCTCGACATCAACGAGGTCATCGACGACATCATCGCGCTGGGTCGCAACGAGCGGGTCCAGGTCCTCGAGGTCAGCCGACGCAAGCTCGATGCTGTGGCCCGCAGCGATTGGCGGCAGGCGGCGCGCTACCCCGCAGCGGCCGCGCGCGGCGCCCGTTTGTTTGTCGGCAAGGCCGGCTGCGCGACATGCCATGCCGGCGCCAGTTTCAGCGATGGCAGCTTTCGCACGGTGACCGACACCGGCGCGGTCGCCGATGGCGGCCGCCGAGACGACCTGGCCCGGCTTTTAACCAGCCGCTACAACCTGGCAGGCCGCTTCAATGACGACCCGGATGCCAGCCGCCGGCGGGTGGCGGCCACCCGCGCGCTGCCGGGCCAGGCTGCGCCGCAGTTTCGGGTGCCCTCGCTGCGCAATGTCGCTGACACCGCCCCGTACCTGCACGACGGCTCGCGCCAGACCTTGCGCGAGGCGGTACGCCACCCGGCTGGGGTGGCGGCCTTGTCGGCGCGCGAGGTGGATGCGCTGGTGGCCTTTCTGGCCACACTCAGCGACGCCGACGGCGCGCGCCGGCCGCTGCAGCGGCCGGCTGACTCAAGCTGTCGCTGAGGGGCTGGGCCGGCGCGGAGGTCGAGGCAAATCCGGCTCAGGCGGGATCGTCGGTGTCGTCTGCCACATCCCGCCGCAGCGCCAGCGCGCGCTGGTACAGCGCATTGCGCGGCGCGCCGCTCAACTCGGCGGCCAGCGCCACGGCTTGTTTAAGCGGCAACTCACGCAGCAGCGGGATCAACACCCGCTCGGCCTCGGCCGGCAATGCATCGGCACCGACAGCCACCGGCGCCGGCAGCGCATGCAGCACCAGCACAAACTCGCCCCGACTGCGGTTGGCATCGGCCGCCAGCCAGGCTGGCGCAGCGGCTGCCGGCAGCGTGACGATGGTCTCGAACTGTTTGGTCAGCTCGCGGCACAACGTGATGCGCCGGCCGGGCGCGGACTCGGCCAGGCTGGCCAGCAAGGCCTCGATTCGGTGTGGCGCTTCAAACAACACCTGGCACACCGGCGCATCGGCCACCGCCTGCAGCGCACCGCGCCGGTCTTGCCCCTTGGCGGGCAGGAAGCCGACAAACGTGAAACCTTGCGCCGCCACATCGCCAGCCGCACTCAGCGCAGCCACCGCGCTGCTGGCACCCGGGATTGGCAGCACCCGGTGGCCGGCACGCGCCACGGCGTCCACCAGCACCGCGCCGGGGTCGCTTATCGCCGGCGTGCCAGCATCGCTGGCATAGGCCACACGCTGGCCTTTTGCCAGGCGCTCGATCACGCCGCGCGCGGCCTCGGCCTCGTTGTGCTGGTGCAGCGCCAGCAGCGGTTTGTCCAGCCCCAAATGGCGCAGCAACTGGCCGGTGATGCGGGTGTCCTCACAGGCCACCACGTCCACCAGGCCCAACACGGCCACCGCACGCAGCGTCAGATCAGCCAGGTTGCCGATCGGCGTGGCCAGCACATACAGTGTGCCGGCAGGGTGGTGCTGGCCGGCGATGGCGTTGGCCGCGGCCTGGCTGAGCGGTGAGGTGACGATGTTCAAGGGCTGGGGCCGCGCGCAACGCGAAATAACAGCCGGGCCAGGGCCCAGCACCAAGCAGATCGGCGACAGCGCCGAAGACCGTGCGCTGGCGTACTTGCAGCAGCAAGGCTTGACGCTGGTGCAGCGCAATTATCGGCTGGCCGGTGGGCCGCGCCAGCGCGGTGCCGAGATCGACCTGATCCTGCGCGATGCCGACGGCACGCTGGTGTTTGTCGAAGTGCGGGCGCGTCGCGTGCACGGCCATGGCGGGGCTGCCGGCAGTGTGTCGGTGGCCAAGCAGCAGCGCATCGTGCGCGCGGCCCAGCATTACCTGATGCGGCTGGCCACCTTGCCACCTTGCCGCTTTGATGTGGTGGCGATCGAGGATGAGGAATTGCAGTGGTTGCCTGGGGCGTTTGGTGCCTGAGCCCGGGGCCTGGCACTGCCGGCCACAGCCCCTGTCCCATAATGCCGGACCATGCTTGAGCAGCGTATCCAGCAGCAGTTTTTTGAAAGCGCCGACCTCAAATACCAGTCGGCCGAGGTGCTGGGCCGCCCGATAGCCGATGCGGTGGCGGCGCTGGTGGCCGGCCTCACCGCCGGCGGCCGGGTGCTGGTGGCGGGCTTGGGCACCTCGGCCAGCCTGGCGCAGTTGGTGGCGGCCGAGCTGATCGGTTGTTTTGAGCGCGAGCGCCCCGGCCTGGCCGCGTTGGCGCTGGGGGTGGACGGCGCCGCGCTGTCGGCCCTGGCCTCGTTGCCATCCGCCGGTGGCTTCGACAAGGTGTTGTCGCGCCAGGTTGAGACGCTGGGCCAACCGGGCGATTTGTTGTTGCTGATCGACAGTGAAGGCAACCACCTGGCCTTGCTGGCCGCCGCCGCTGCGGCCCAAGCCAAGGACATGACGGTGATCGCACTGACCGGCCGCACCGGCGGTGCGCTGCGCGCGGTGCTGAGCGAAACCGACGTGCTGGTGGCCGTGCCCCACGACCGCCGCGTGCGTGTGCTCGAAACCCATTTGCTGGTGTTGCACTGCCTGTGCGACGCCATCGATCTGCAATTGCTGGGCGAACAGGATCCTGCATGACCTCCCCTCTGAAAAAAACGCTGTTCTGGCGGCCAAGCGCCGTTGTTTTGACGCTGGCGCTGGCCACCAGCACGCTGCTCAGCGCCTGCGCACCGCTGGTACTGGGTGGCGCGATGATGGGCAGTGCGCTGTCCTACGCCGACCGCCGCACCACCGGTGCGCAGTTGGAAGACGAGGCGATCGAGCTGAAAGACGCCAGCCGCTTGCGCACGCTGTTGGGCGAGCGTGGCCATGTCAACGTGACCAGCTACAACCGCACTGTGCTGATCACCGGCGAGGTGACGGTGGAGCCCGACCGCGAGGCGGTGCAACAAGCGGTCAGCCAGATCGAAAACGTGCAGGCCACGGTCAACGAGTTGGTGGTGGCCTTCAGCAGCTCGCTGGGCAACCGCGGCAACGACACCATCCTGACCAGCAAGGTCAAGGCCAGCTTCATCGATGCACGCGACATCCAGTCCAACGCGATCAAGGTGGTGGCCGAGCGCGGCACCATCTACCTGATGGGCCGCTTGACCGAGCGTGTGGCCAACCGCGCCACCGATGTGGCGCGCGCAGTGAGGGGGGTTGCCAAGGTGGTGATGGTGGTGGAGATCATCAGCTAGGCCGAGCTGGCCCAGCTACAACCCGCAGCGGCCAAGAAGTAGCTGGGGGCTGGGAAAGGGCCGCGCCCCCCTACTTCAGCCGCAGCAGCAGGCTGGAGGTATCCCGGCGGCCACCACCCTGGGCTTGCAGATCGGCATAAAACTGGTCTACCAGCGCTGTGATCGGCAGCCGCGCGCCGTTGCGGCGGGCTTCGTCCAGCACCAGGCCCAGGTCTTTGCGCATCCAGTCCACCGCAAAACCAAAGTCGAACTGGTCGTCCACCATCGTGCCGCCGCGGTTGTCCATCTGCCAACTCTGCGCCGCACCTTTGCCGATCACGGCCAGCACTTGCTTCATGTCCAGGCCGGCTTTCTGGCCAAAGGCAATGCCCTCGGACAGCCCCTGCAGCAGGCCGGCGATGCAGACCTGGTTGACCATCTTGGCCAGTTGCCCGGCGCCGGGTTCACCCACCCGGGTGACGGCCCGGGAGAACGCCAGCGCCACCGGCTTCATCGCGTCGAACGGCGCGGTATCACCACCGCACATCACCGTCAGCGCACCGTTCACCGCACCGGCCTGGCCGCCCGAAACCGGGGCATCGACAAACTGCAGGCCCAGCGTCAAGGCCTGGGCGTGCAGCTCACGCGCCACCGCCGCCGACGCGGTGGTGTGATCAACCAACACCGCGCCCTGGGCCATGCCGGCAAACGCACCGTGCTCACCCAACACCACCAAGCGCAAATCGTCATCGTTGCCAACGCAGGCAAATACAAACTCGGCACCGGCCGCCGCCTGGCGCGGCGTGGGCGCCGAACGGCCGCGGTGCTCATCCACCCAGGCCTGGGCCTTGGCGGGGCTGCGGTTGTAGACCGTGACCTGGTGGCCTGCACCGGCCAGGTGGCCGGCCATCGGATAACCCATCACGCCCAGGCCCAGAAAGGCCACGCGGCGGGCCGGGCAGGGCTCATACATCTTCATCGCGGGCTCAGCCTGTCTTTAGCCAATGGTCAGATGCTCGGTGCCGGCCGACAGATCGCGGTTGCGTGCACGTTGGCTGTGCAGCTTGATCTGCAGCCGCAAATCGTTCAATGAATCGGCATTGCGCAGCGCGTCATCCAGCGTCACCTCATTGGCCTCGTACAGATCAAACAAGGCCTGGTCGAAGGTCTGCATGCCCAGCTCGCGCGAGCGCTTCATCAGGTCTTTCATCTCGGCCACCTCGCCCTTGAAGATCAGGTCGGCGATCAGCGGCGTGTTCAGCAAAATCTCCACGGCGGCGCTGCGGCCCTTGCCCTCCTGGCGCGCCAGCAGGCGCTGCGAGACGATAGCGCGCAGGTTGAGCGACAAATCCATCAGCAACTGGTTGCGCCGCTCTTCAGGAAACAGGTTGATGATGCGGTCCAGCGCCTGGTTGGCACTGTTGGCATGCAAGGTGGTGATGCACAAGTGGCCGGTCTCGGCAAACGCCACCGCATGGTCCATCGTCTCGCGGTCGCGGATCTCGCCCATCAGGATCACGTCGGGGGCCTGGCGCAAGGTGTTTTTCAGCGCTTGCTCCCAGCCATCGGTGTTTATGCCCACCTCACGCTGCGTGACGATGCAGTTTTTGTGCGGGTGCACAAACTCCACCGGGTCTTCGATCGTGATGATGTGGCCCTGGCTGTTGATGTTGCGGTGGTCCACCATCGCCGCCAGCGAGGTGCTCTTGCCCGAGCCGGTTGCGCCCACCATGATCACCAGGCCACGCTTGGACATCGCGATCTCTTTGAGCACCTGCGGCAGGTTCATGCCGTCGATGGTGGGCAGGTCGCGCGGGATGGTGCGCAGCACCATGCCCACATGGCCTTGCTGCATGAAGGCATTGGCGCGGAATCGGCCCACGCCCTGCGGCGAGATTGCAAAGTTGCACTCCTTGGTGCGCTCAAATTCGGCGGCTTGCCGCTCGTTCATCACCGAGCGCGCCAGCGCCAGCGTGTGCTGGCCGGTGAGTGGTTGCGGTGAGACGCGGGTGACCTTGCCGTCCACCTTGATTGCGGGCGGAAAATCGGCGGTCAGAAACAGGTCCGAGCCGCCGCGTGTGGTCATCAAACGCAGCAAATCGTTGATGAACTTGGAGGCTTGTTCGCGTTCCATTCGATGGCTCCTGCGCTTCAGCCTGGAAAGTTCTCGGGGATCTTGGCCTTGGCGCGGGCCTCGGCCGGGGCCACCAGGTTGCGCCGCACCAGATCGCTCAGGTTCTGGTCCAGCGTCTGCATGCCCACGTTCTGGCCGGTCTGGATCGACGAGTACATCTGCGCCACCTTGTTCTCGCGGATCAGATTGCGGATCGCCGAGTTGCCGATCATGATCTCGTGCGCCGCGATGCGGCCGGTGCCGTCTTTCAGCTTGCACAGGGTTTGCGAGACCACCGCCACCAGCGATTCGCTCAGCATCGCGCGCACCATGTCTTTCTCGGCCGCCGGAAACACATCGACGATGCGGTCTACTGTCTTGGCCGCGCTGCTGGTGTGCAAGGTGCCAAACACCAGGTGGCCGGTCTCGGCGGCGGTGAGCGCCAGGCGGATGGTTTCAAGATCCCGCATCTCGCCCACCAGGATTGCGTCCGGATCCTCGCGCAAGGCCGAGCGCAGCGCGTTGGAAAAACTCATCGTGTGCGGGCCCACCTCACGCTGGTTGATCAGGCACTTTTTGCTCTCGTGCACAAACTCGATCGGGTCTTCCACCGTCAGCACATGGCCGTATTCGTTTTCGTTCAGGTGGTTGACCATCGCTGCCAAGGTGGTGCTTTTGCCCGAGCCGGTGGGGCCGGTCACCAGCACCATGCCGCGTGGGCGCAAGGCCAGTTCGCCAAAGATTTTGGGCGCGGCCAATTGCTCCAGCGACAAAATCTTGCTGGGAATGGTGCGGAACACCGCGCCGGCACCGCGGTTTTGATTGAACGCATTGACGCGGAAACGCGCCAGGCCCTGGATCTCGAACGAGAAGTCGCATTCCAGCGTGTCTTCATACGCCTTGCGCTGGGCGTCGTTCATGATGTCGTAGACCATCGCGTGCACCGCGCGGTGGTCCAGCGCCTCCACGTTGATGCGCCGCACATCGCCGTTGACCCGGATCATCGGCGGCAGGCCGGATGACAAATGCAGGTCAGAGGCTTTGTTCTTGACCGAGAACGCCAGCAGTTGGGTGATGTCCATAGGGGTTTGGATTAGGCTTGCTGCATTATGACGATCGTTGACAACAACTTGCAGCAAGTGCAGCGCCGCATCGCCGATGCCTGTGGATCTGCGGGCCGGCCCGTGCAGGCTGTCACGCTGCTGGCGGTGAGCAAGACCTTTGGCGCCGACGTGGTGCGCCAGGCGTTTGCCGCCGGCCAGCGCGGATTTGGCGAGAACTATGTGCAGGAGGCGCTGGACAAGATGGCCGCGCTGGCCGATCTGCGCAGCCAGATCGAGTGGCATCTGATCGGCCCGCTGCAGAGCAACAAAACCCGGCCGGTGGCGGCAGCGTTTGACTGGGTGCATTCGGTGGACCGGTTCAAGATCGCGCAGCGCCTGGCCGAGCAGCGCCCGGCCGGCTTGCCGCCGCTGCAGGTGTGCCTGCAGGTCAACATCAGCAGCGAGGCCAGCAAGAGTGGCTTGCTGCCGGCGGAGGTGGCTGATGTAGCGCTGGCAGTGGCCGCGCTGCCCCGTTTGAAACTGCGGGGGCTGATGTGCATCCCCGAGCCGGCGCCGGATCTGGCCGCGCAGCGTGCACCACACCGCGCGCTGCGCGAGTTGCTGACCCGCTTGAACCAGCGTGGCCTGGCGCTTGACACCTTGTCGATGGGCATGAGCGCCGATCTGGAGGCCGCCATCACCGAGGGCGCCACGCTGGTGCGGGTGGGCACGGCGATCTTCGGCGGACGCTGACTCAGTTCAACTTGATACCCAGCCGGGTGATCACCGGGCCCCAGCGGGCCACGTCGGCGTCGATGAAACGCCGAAACTCGGCCGCGCTGCCGCCCACGATGCTCAGGCCGCTCTTGGCCATCGCATCGCGCAATGCGGCGTCGTTGGCCAGCAGCTCGTTGACATCGGCATTGATGCGCGCCACTGCGGCCTCGGGCAGCGAGGCCGGGCCGACCAGGCCGTTCCAGGCCAGTGCCTCCACCTTGGCATAACCGGCTTCGGCCAGCGACGGCAAATCCTTCAGGCTGTCGGGCTTGGCGCTGGCACTGATCGCGATCATCCTGACCTTGCCCGATTGAAGATGCGGCAGCAGTGCCGGCGCCACCATGAAAGTGGCGTCCGCCGTGCCCTGGGCCACCGCCATCGCCGCCGGTGGCGAGCCGTTGAACGGCACATGCACCGCGGCCAGCCCAGCCTCGGACAAAAACAACTCCATCGTCAAATGCGCCGAGCTGCCCTGGCCCAGCGAGCTGTAATTCATCTTGCCGCCTTGGGCCTTGGCCCAGGCCACAAACTCGGCCACCGTCTTGGCGGGTACTTTTTCGGCATTGACCGCCAGCACATTGGCTTGCGAGGTGGTCATCACGATGGCCTTCAAATCACGCGCCGGGTCGTACGGGGTCTTGGCATACAGGTAGGGCGCGTACGCCAGCGGGCCGTTGAAGCCGATGGCAATCGTGTGGCCGTCGGTGGCCTTGGCGGCGATGTCCACACCCAACAAACCACCCGCACCGGGCTTGTTGTCCACCACCACGGTCTGGCCCCAGCGGGCGGCCAGCTTGTCGCTCATCAGCCGCACGATCAGGTCCAGTGAGCTGCCCGGCCCGGTGGGCACGACGATCTTGACGGCTTGTGTGGGCCAGGCCTGGGCACTGGCGGGTGGACTGATCAAGGCCATCAAGCTGGCGGCGGCGAGCAGGGTGCGACGGAGCATTTTGAAGGCCGGTGGGGACAAGGACGCCGATGCTAGCCTGCCGGCCCGCGCCGCTTCACGGGTACAAGCCACGCTCCTGCCGCGCCATCAGGATGCGCTCGCAAGCCACCGCAAACGTGGCGGTGCGCAAGGTGATGCCGTGTTGATCGGCGGTGTCCCAGATCTTGCGCAGCGCACCGACCATGATCTTGTCGAGCTTGACGTTGATCTCGTCCTCGGTCCAGAAGAACGACGAAAAGTCCTGCACCCATTCAAAGTAGCTCACCGTCACACCACCGGCATTGCAGATCACGTCGGGCACCACCAGGATGTTGCGGTCGAACAGGATGTCGTCCCCGGCGCGGCCGGTGGGGCCGTTGGCGCCTTCCAGCACCAGCCTGGCCTTCAGGCGCTGGGCGCGCGCGGCGGTGATCTGGTTCTCCAGCGCGGCCGGGATCATGATCTCGCAGGCCACGTCCCAGAATGATTCGTCGTCAATCACGTCGCCGCCGTGGAAGCCGGCCACACCGCCGGTGTGCTGCACATGCGGGATCAAGCCCGCCAGGTCCAGCCCATGCGCGTTGAACACCGTGCCAGTGTGGTCTTGTGCCGCGACGATCTTGGCGCCGGCCTGGCCAAACAATTCGGCCGCCGACGAGCCCACATTGCCAAAGCCCTGCACCGCCACCCGGGCGCTGCTGATGTCCAGGCCGATGCGGCGTGCCGCCTCGCGGCCGGTGACGAACACCCCACGGCCGGTGGCCTTGACACGCCCCAGGCTGCCGCCCAGGTGGATCGGCTTGCCGGTAACCACGCCGGTGGCAGTGGCGCCGGTGTTCAT
>JANOBL010000904.1:0-2978 GCA_031411635.1 Betaproteobacteria bacterium | reverse complement strand
ACGGGTCAGGATGGCGCCGGGAAAGGCTGCTTCGCGGTAGACCAACTCGCCGGTGGCCACAACCGCCAGCGCGCGGGTGCTGGGGATGCCCAGCGCGTGCATGGACTCGCCGATCAGCACCTCGCGCAGCATCGGGCCGACGGCGGCCTTGCCATCCCCGCCGCGCGAAAACGGCGTGCGGCCCGAGCCCTTGAAGGCGATGTCGCGTCGCTGCCCAAGGCGGTTGATCACTTCGCCCAGCAGCAGCGCGCGGCCATCACCAAGCTGCGGCGAGAAGCCGCCAAATTGGTGGCCGGCATAGGCCTGGGCCAGCGGCTCGGCGCCGTCGGGCAAGCTGTTGCCGGCAAACAGCGCCACGCCTTCGGGGCCGTCCAGCGCGGTGGCATCCAGGCCCAGCTCGCCGGCCAGCGCGTGATTCAGGAACAGCAAGGCAGGCGCGGGCGCGGTGGCCGGCTTTGCGGCCGCGTAGAGGCCGGGCAGGTCGCGCGCGTAGGTGTTGTCGAAGGGGATCTGCAGCATGGTTCAATGACGTTTATCCGGCGGCGAAATGATCACTTGAACGATCACTTGAACGATCACTTGGTTGGGAAATTACTGGTTCTACCGTAAAACCGGCCGGTGCGCTGGCGATCGACAGCAGCAAATTTGCACAGTGCACTGCCGTTCAATTTGGGAAAAATGGGTAAATTGGCCCATACTTGGGGTATCCACTTGTCCTGCCCCGGGGAGTTGCCGATGTCCGTCACCGTCCATGCCTTGCCCGCCAGCGAGCCCGCGCTGGTGCAACTGCAGCGCAAGCCCGTCTCCGACGTCAAGCGCGAGGGCTGGCGCGGCATCATGAGAAGCGTCGATGCGGCGGGCAAGCTGCTGATGACCAACCACGACCAGCCCGAGGCGGTGATCCTGTCACTGCAAGCCTATCGGCAACTCACCGAACTGGCTGGGCGCGCACAGCGCGACAACCAGGACAAGCTGGACCGCTTGAGCCGCGCCTTCGACGCCGAGCTGGCGGTGCTGCAGCAACCCGACGCCGGCGACCGGCTGCGCGACGCCTTTGCGGCGCCGCTGGCGCTGAACGCTGAGGTCATTGCAGGGCGCGGCTACTGATGGCTGCACCCAGGCCGGCCAAGGCCGGTCGCCAGCCGCAAATCTCGGCACAACCCCTGGCACAACCCGCGGCACAAACCCTGCGACCAGCGGCCCCGGCGCGGCGCCCGGTGCTGTTGGTATTGGCCGGCGTCAACGGTGCCGGCAAGAGTTCCATCGGCGGCAACCTGATGTTGCGGCGCGCGGGCCTCACCTGGTTCAACCCCGACAGCTACACCCGCGTCCTGGCCCAGGCCGGCCTGCCGTCCAGCGAGGCCAATGTGCGCGCCTGGCAACACGGGGTGAACCTGCTGGACCAGGCCGTTGCCGCTGGCCACAGCCATGCCTTTGAGACCACCTTGGGCGGCGCGACGATGGCGCAGAAGATAACCGCCGCCGCGCACACCCACGACGTGCTGGTGTGGTTTTGCGGCTTGTCATCGCCCGAGCAGCACATCGCCCGCGTTGCGGCCCGTGTCGCCGCAGGCGGCCACGACATCCCCGAAGCCAAGATACACCAGCGCTGGGTGCAGGCGCCGTTGAACCTGATCGACCTGATGCCCTGTCTGAGCGAGCTGCGTGTGTTTGACAACAGCGCCGACGCCGCCCCCGGCAGCCCGGTTCAGGATCCGTTGCTGGTCTTGCATCTGCGCGCGGGTGCGGTGGTATTTCCGCGGCTGCCGCAAGACTTGCAGCGCACGCCAGCATGGGCGAAGGCCATCGTGCAGGCGGCACGCAATTTTGCGCGGCGCTGAGCAAGCCCAAGCCCACACCCAAGCCCCTGCACGCGCAGAAAAAGGGGTGGGCTGTTTTGCGCGCGCTATTCCGCGTGCTCAGGGCAGCGGCGTGAACTTCAGCTCGGACAGCGGCACAACCTTGTCTTCGCGCACCATCTTGAACTCGGTGTTGGGGCCCAGCCATTTGGTCCAGATCTGGTTGATCTCGCCCGCCTTGTCCATCTCGAGCAGGGTTGCATTGATCTTTGCCAGCAGCGCCGGTTCGTCCTTTTTCATGCCGACGCCGATCGGCTGGAAGGCCATCGGCTCCGGGATCATCTTCAGTTCGACCCCGCCGGTCTTGGACTGGTTGACGAGCTTGGTGATCGTCATCGTATTGGCCACCATGCCCAGCGCCTTGTTCTGCTGCACGGCCATGTAGGCCGAGCCGGTGTCCTGGAAGGTCACCGGTTCCGAGCCGTTCATCTTGATCGACAGTTCCGAGGTCGAGCCCTTGGTCGACGCCAACCGCTTGCCCTTGTAGTCGGCCTTGCTGGTGGCGGTGTCGCTGGCCTTCACCGCCAGCATCTCCTTGGCCAGGTAATACGGGTCGCTGAACTGGATCTGCTCGGCGCGGCCCAGCGTGTAGGCCAGGTTCGCGACGGTGATGTCGACGCGGCCCATCTTGACCTCGGGCACACGCGCCTCCACCGACAGCGGCGTGACCTTGGCCACAACGCCCAGGCGCTTGGCGATCGCCATGCACAGGTCAACGTCAAAGCCGACCATCTCGCGCGTTTTCGGGTCCGGTGCCGCAAACGGTGGCACGTCGGCAAAGGTGCCGCAGCGCAGTTCCTTGCGCTGCTGGATGTCTTGCCATTGGTCGGCCCGGGCCGCCAGACTGGCGGCGCCGAGGCTCAGGGCAACAACGGCGAGGGAAAGCGTGGAACGTTGGATGGCCATCTTGGACTCCTGGGGTGAAGGTTGATTCAGTGGGAACGCAGGTCGGACAGAAAGCGTTGCGCGCGCGGGTGCTGCGGGTTGCGGAAGAAGGTCTCGGGCTCGGCCGATTCCAGAATGCAGCCGGCGTCCATGAACCAGACCCGGTCGGCGACCTCGCGCGCGAAGTTCATCTCGTGGGTGACGCACATCATCGTCATGCCGTCGCCGGCCAGG
>JANOBL010000903.1:0-2614 GCA_031411635.1 Betaproteobacteria bacterium | reverse complement strand
GCCTGGCGAATCTGAGCCGCTTGCAAGCGGCGAAGTGGTGGGTGGGGGTTGAAAGTTTGCAGCGCTGCAAACACTGAACCCCCATCCCAACCTTCCCCCTTGCAGGGGGAAGGAGCAATGCGCCAGCAGCTTGCCGAAGGCCGGCTCGGCGCGTATTTGGCCCGGCGTTACCCCGAAACCCACAACATCCGCAGCAGCGCAGCGCTGTACGAACACGCCGCGGCGCTGAAGGCCCGCTACCTGCGCAACGCCCCCGCGCTGGCCAAGGTGCAGTTTGACAACCACCTGCAGATCGACCAGCGTGCACTGGGCACCTTGACCTCGGTCTCGCGAGTGCAAGGCGGCCGGCTGGCGGCCAAACGTGAGCTGCGCGTGGCGGCGGTGTTCAAGGATGCACCGGCCGCGCTGCTGGACATGATCGTGGTGCATGAGCTGGCGCATCTGAAAGAGCGTGAGCACAACAAGCCGTTTTATGCGCTGTGCGATCACATGCTGCCCGGCTACCACCAGATCGAGTTGGATGCCCGGCTGTACCTGACCTGGCTGGCGGCCCAGCGCGCCGCTGGGCTGAGCCTGGTTTTGGCCTGAGTCTTCTCTGTTTATGGACTTGTCGTCCAAAAAAATGCACTTCAACCCAAAAAACTGGGGGTATTCCGGATCGAAATGGCGTGCTTAGGCGTATAAGGTGAGCGCTGTGGTCAATTTGACCGTTGCCAGGAGACCTTACATGCACTTTGACCGCCGCCGCACCCTCCCCTTGTTGGCCGCCGCCTTGCTGGCCGCGCCGCTGCTGGCTGCCGCCCAGCCGGCAGAGTTTCCGATCAAGGGCAAGCCGATCCGGGTGATCGTGGCCTTTCCGCCCGGCATCGGCGTGGATGCGCAGGCCCGGGCGGTCACGCCCAAGCTGGCCGAGATCCTGGGCGTGCCGGTGGTGATCGACAACAAGCCCGGCGGTGGCACCTTGCTGGCCGCGCAAGAGGTGCTGCGCGCAGCACCCGATGGCCACACGATCTTTTACAGCGCGTCGTCGACGATGGCGCAGATCCCGCACACGCTGAAGGCCGCCACGTTTGATCCGCTGACCGAGTTCACGCCCATCACCATCGGCGCCCGTGGGCCGCTGGTGGTGGTGGTCAATGCCGCGCTGCCGGTCAAGAACATCCAGGAGCTGGTGGCCTACGGCAAGGCCAACCCGGGCAAGCTGAGCTATGCCTCGTTTGGCACCGGCACCTCGGCCCATATCTTTGGCGAGACATTCAAGGCCAATTCCGGAATCGAGATGGAGCACATCCCGTACAAGGGTGGTGCCGACCTGGCCGGCGACCTGATCGAAGGCCGGGTGCAGGTGGCGTTTGATGCCGCGCCGGCCGCGATCCAAAACGCCAAGAGCGGCAAGGCGCGCATCATCGCGGTGGCCTCGCCCACCCGCAACGTGTTTCTGCCCGATGTGCCCACGGTGGCCGAGCAAGGCGTGAAAGACATCGACATCGTCAGCTTCCTGGGCTGGTTTGGCCCCAAGGGCATGGCGCCCGACGTGGTGAAAAAGCTCAATGCCGCACTGGCGCAGGCGATTGCCCAGCCCAGCGTGCAGGAGTTCTACAAGACCGGTGCCTACACCGCCGAAAGCTCCACACCCGAGGTGCTGGCCGGCGAGGTGCGTGACTCCTATGGCCGCTGGGGCGCGCTGGTCAAACGCGCCGGCATCCAGAAGCAGTGAGCACGGCTTCTGGCGCCGCGCTGGCGGCCGATTTCATCATCGTCGGCGCCGGTGCTGCCGGCTGCGTGCTGGCCAACCGGCTGTCGGCCGACCCACGCCACCAGGTGCTGCTGATCGAGGCCGGCGGCCCGGCCGCATCGCCCTGGTTCAAAGTGCCGGTGGGCTACCGTTACACGATAGGCAACCCGAAATACGACTGGTGCTTTGACGGCGAGCCCGAGCCTGGCCTGGGCGGCCGGGTGATCCGCCATCCCCGTGGCAAGGTGCTGGGCGGCTCCACTGCGATCAACGGCATGGTGGTGATCCGGGGCCAGGCGGCGGATTACGACGGCTGGCGTGATCTGGGCCTGCCCGGCTGGGGCTGGGACGAGGTGCTGCCGTATTTCAAGCGCAGTGAAGACCATGTGCTGGGCGCCAGTGCGGCGCATGGCGCGGGTGGTGAATGGGCGGTGGATGCACCGCGCATGCATTGGCCGGTGCTGGACGCGGTGCGCGCGGCCGCGCTGCAGGCCGGCATCCCGGCAGTGGCTGATTTCAATGCCGGCGACAACCTGGGCGTCGGCACTGTCCACGTCAACCAGAAAAATGGCCGGCGCTGGAGCGCGGCGGATGGGTTTTTGACGCCGGTGCGGCACCGGCCCAATCTGCAGGTGATCACCGGCGCGCTGGCCCAGCGCATCAGCTTTGACGGGCTTCGCGCCACCGGCCTGCACTGGCTGGGCGCCGATGGCCAGCCGCAGCAGGCCAGCGCGCGCCGCGCGGTGGTGCTGGCGGCCGGGGCCATCGGCTCGCCGCAGTTGCTGCTGCAATCGGGCATCGGCCCGGCCGCGCACCTGGCCCAGGTGGGTGTGCCCGGCTTGCTGGACTTGCCCGGCGTGGGCGAGAACCTGCACGACC
>JANOBL010000902.1:0-2085 GCA_031411635.1 Betaproteobacteria bacterium | reverse complement strand
CCTGCGAGGGCCAGGACACCCTGGTCTTCAACATGAACCGCGCGCTTCGCCTCGGGCCCGATTACGCTACCCGCTCGCCCGACAAAAAATGGGACGTCTTCCTCTACAACTACAACCTCTTCGCTCGCCCGGCCGCGCTCTCGGACTACAGGAACCCGCTCCCGACTGCCATGACGGCGCCGATCCCCAGGCCATAGGGAATGTGCGAGAGCGGGCTCGCGAGCAAGGCATTGGCGCCGCGGGGGCCGCGCCGACCGAACCAGCCCCAGCCGAATGCCGGCAGCAGCACGAACCAGGGCAAAACCGACGTAGCCAGACCGAACAGCAGTCCGTACAGGAGTGGGTGATCGGGCAAAGGCGCGCTCGTGGACAGCAGTACGGCGGGGTAAATGAGCGCCACGCAGCCGCCGCCGATGAGGATATGGAAGGCCCAAGCCACATCGGCCTCGCGCGGCAGCGACGACGACGCCTGGATGTCGGCGTGGGCCAGTCGCCTTCGCATCAGGCCCAGGCACCAGCGGCCGACCAAGGCGATGTTGACGCCGCTGCGGATGCCGATCTTGGCCATCGCGGCTTCGGTGAAGTCCATCAGGAGGGCACCGAAGATGCCACCGAGGAAGGCAAGTGCGAAGGTGTTCACAGAGACTTCCGAACGTTGAACTGCTACACGAGGTCATCCGGTGCCGGCGGTTCGGTCGCCCCTCTCCGCCGGCATGGCCTTCGGCACTGCGCGGATCAGGACTTGGCGCAGTTGCAGGCCTGGCCGCATTGGCACTGCGGGCCGCAGGCGGCTTGGGTGGCTGCCTGGGCGGCACCCGTCTGGCAGCCGCAGGTACATGTTGCACCGGGGCAGGTGGTGCAGGGGCAAGGGGTGGATGGCTTCGTGTCGTTCAGGGTGGATCTCCTTGGTGGCTCGGCGACGGGATGTCATCGATGGACGGACTTTCGGCGCGACGACCCGATTCCGACAGCCGTTTGCGACGAGCCGTCTGCGCATGTGCCGGACCGGTCGCGCAACTCGACCCAGTGGTCGAAGGCTTGGCCCGTGCCGGATCGAACCCGCTCGTCTATGCAACTCGTTGCTTGTGCCTACCGTTCGAGCGTGGTTCCAGACCCTTGCCGGACTGAAGGAGGCGGCTGGTCGCAAGTGGCTGTGCGCAGGCTCCCTGGTCGAAGATCGTGCTCGGCAGCGATGGCGTGGTGCCGTCGCACAGGTTCGAAAGGCACTGACATGGACGAGGTCTACGAGGAAGAACTGTCACGGGCTCGCGTGGCACTGACCACCGGCAAGTTCGAGGTGTGCTTTGCTCACCTCGAGCGGGCACATGTGCTCTCGCAGCGAATGACCCTAAGGCACACCCATGTGCACTGGCTGATGTTGGTGGCGGGGTGGCGCCGCGGAGATGGTCGCGAGGTCGTCGGCCAAGTGCCGCGCATGCTGGCCTCGGTCCTGTTCTCGCGCCTTTGGGTGCCGCGCGGCAACAGCGGACGTGCGCGCGTCAGCGCCTTCGCGCCAATGCCGGTGCCCGCGGACCTGCGGCACCTCGTACCTTGAGACAAGGGGGGATCGAGCCATGGAATACATCGTCGGAATCACCCTCGCGCTGCTCGTTTGCGGCGCCGCCAAGGGGCTGGGCATGGATCGCGAGCGCGTGTTCTATCCCGCCGTGGCCATCGCGGTCACCTCGTACTACCTGGCGTTCGCCGTCTCCGATGGCCGCAGCGAGGTCTGGCTGTCAGAACTGGTGATCGCGGCCGTGTTCATCACTGCGGCAGTGCTGGGGTTCAAGCGCAACCCGTGGATCGCTGTGCTGGCGCTGGGCGGGCACGGCGCGATGGACGTCTTCCACCATCTGCTCGTCCACAACGAAGGTGTGCCGCGCGCCTGGCCGGGCTTCTGCATGAGCTTCGACGTGACCGCGGCGGCACTCGTGACCGGGCTCATGCTGTTGCGTGCCCGCGGCGAGCGCACCCCGCAGAGCCTCGGACTGCGATGAGCGCGGCTGACATGCTCATGAAGGCTGTCATCCGCTCGGAGTACGGCGACGCCGACGTGCTCCGGATCATGAGCCTCGGTATATGTCC
>JANOBL010000901.1:0-9802 GCA_031411635.1 Betaproteobacteria bacterium | reverse complement strand
ACCTTGAGCAACCTGCCGATCATGGTGTGGATGCTGTATTCCAACTACAAGGACATCCCCACCGACATCCTGGAGGCCGCACGCATGGACGGCGCCACGCTGTGGCAAGAGGCGCGCCAGGTGCTGCTGCCACTCACCTGGGGCGGCCTGGCCTCCACCGGCCTGCTGTGCCTGGTGCTGAGCTGGAACGAGGCTTTCTGGTCGCTCAACCTCAGTTCGGCCAAGGCCGGCACGCTGGCCACCTTGATCGCGTCCTACGCCAGCCCCGAGGGTCTGTTCTGGTCCAAGTTGTCCGCCGCGTCGCTGATGGCGATTGCGCCAATCGTGGTGTTTGGCTGGTTCAGCCAGAAGCAGCTCGTCCAGGGCCTGACTTTCGGCGCTGTGAAATAACCTGAATCCGGAGCGTGTCGCATGGCCTACCTGCAACTGCAAGGCGTCGAGAAATTCTTTGCCAGCCACCGCGCGATCAAAGGCATCGACCTGACGATTGAACAAGGTGAGTTTGTCGTTTTTGTCGGCCCGTCGGGCTGCGGCAAATCCACCTTGCTGCGCTTGATCGCCGGGCTGGAGCCTATCGATGGTGGCTCGCTGCACCTGGACGGCCGCGACATCACCGATTTGCCGTCCAGCAAGCGTGATCTGGCGATGGTGTTCCAGAGCTATGCGCTGTACCCGCACATGAGCGTGTTCGAGAACATGAGCTTTGCGCTGAAGCTGGCGCATGTGGCACCCGAGCTGATCCGCGAGAAGGTGGAGCGTGCGGCCCAGGTGCTCAACCTCACCGCCTACCTGCAGCGCACGCCCAAGGAGTTGTCGGGCGGCCAGCGCCAGCGGGTGGCGATAGGCCGGGCAATCGTGCGTGCGCCCAAGGTGTTTTTGTTTGACGAGCCCTTGAGCAACCTGGATGCCGCACTGCGTGGCCAGACCCGGGTGGAGATTGCCAAGCTGCACCGCGAGCTGGGCGCGACGACGATTTACGTCACCCACGACCAGGTGGAGGCGATGACGCTGGCCGACCGGGTGGTCGTGCTGCGTGATGGCCAGATTGAGCAGGTGGGCTCGCCGTTGTCGCTGTACGACCGGCCGGCGAACCAGTTTGTAGCCCAGTTCATCGGCACACCGCAGATGAACGTGCTGGCCGCCGACAAGCTGCCCAGCCTGCCCGGCCTGCCGGTGCCGGCCGGCGGCTTTATCGGCCTGCGGCCCGAGAACGTCACGCTGCAAGCCGCGGGCAGCGGCCAGGTGCAGGGCACGGTGGAACTGGTCGAAGCGCTGGGCGCCGAGACGCTGATCTATGTGGCGATGGCCTCGGGCGCGCAGATCGTCGCGCGGCAAAACACCCGCACGGCACTGCATGCCGGCAACCCGGTGGGCCTGGCCATCGACACCGCTGCCGCGCACTTGTTCGACGCCGCTGGCAAGCTGGCGCGCCAGGGTGCTGCGGCAGCTTGATCGCTTGATTTCAATCCGATTGACTTCAATCCCAACATCCCCATGACTGCCTTGCCGACTCCACCGCTGGTGATGCTGCACCTGGGCCTGGGCTCGTTCCACCGCGCGCACCAGGCGGTTTACCAGCAGGCGCTGCACGATGCCGGCGATAACCGCTGGGAGCTGGCCGGCGGCAATATCCGGCCCGACATGGCCGAGACGATCAATGCGCTGCAGGCCAGCGGCGGCGCTTATACGCTGGAGACCATCAGCCCGGCCGGTGAGCGGGCCTACCAGCGCATCACCGCCATCCGCCAGGTGATCGCGCACGACGCGGCCTTGTCCGGGCTGGTCGCGCTGGGCGCCGATCCCAACACCCGCATCGTCTCGTTCACCGTCACCGAGGCCGGTTATTACCTGGATGCCAAGAACCAGCTCGACCTGGGTTTTGCCGATCTGGCGGCCGACCTGGCCGCTGCCCGCGCCGGCCATCCGCATCCGCAAGCCGCGACGATTTACGGCGCGCTCACAGCCATCTTGCGCGCCCGCCGGGCGGCAGGCTCCGGGCCGGTCACGCTGCTGAACTGCGACAACCTGCGCCACAACGGCGACCGCTCACGCAGCGGCTTGCTGCAGTTCATCACGCTGATCGGCGATGCCGGGTTGCTGGCCTGGGTGCAAGCCCACACCAGCAGCCCCAATGCGATGGTGGACCGCATCACCCCACGCCCAACGCCCGACGTGCGGGCCCGCGTGCTGGCCGCCACCGGCCTCGACGACCCGGCAGCGCTGATGGGTGAGCGCTTCATCCAGTGGGTGATCGAAGACCGCTTTGCCGCCGGCCGTCCGGTCTGGGAGACCGTGGGCGTGCTGATGGTGGCCTCGGTGGACGCCTACGAAGAGGCCAAAATCCGCTTGCTGAATGCCACGCACAGTTGCATCGCCTGGGCCGGCAGCCTGGTGGGCTACAGCTTCATCCACCAGGGCACACACGATCCGGCGATCCGCAAGCTGGCGTTTGACTACGTCACCGACGACGTGATCCCGGTGCTGGACCGGCCCGACAAACCCAGCATGATCGACCTGGCGGCTTACCGCGACGTGGTGCTGGACCGCTTTGGCAATACCGGCGTGGTGGACAGCAACCAGCGGGTGGCGATGGATGGTTTTTCAAAAATCCCCGGCTTCATCGCACCGACGATTGCCGAGCGGCTGGCGCGCAACGAATCCATCCACAGCGTGGTGATGTTGCCGGCGCTGTTCCTGGCCTATTTGCAGCGCTGGCACGGCGGCCAGCTCCCGTACACCTACCAGGACCAGGCGATGGACCCGGCGGTGGCCCATGCGATCTGCGCTGCCGCCGATCCGGTGGCCGCGTTCTGCGCCGACCGGCCGCTGTGGGGCGCGCTGGCCGGTGATGCGCGGCTGGTGGCGGCGTTGCGCTTGGCATCGGCCCGTGTTGATCAATTCATCCAGGACCATGCCGCATGAGCAAATCCGCTTTCACTTCCAATTCCACTTTCATTCCCAACGGCCGCCTGGCCGGCAAACACGCGCTGCTGACCGGTGCCGGCGGCGGCATCGGCCTGGCCGTGGCGCGGGCTTATCTGCAGCAAGGTGCTTGCTGCAGCGTGGTGGACCTGGGGCCGCAGCCCTCGTCGGTGTATGCCGAGGCGGTGCAGGGTTTTGAGGACCGCGTGCAATACCTGGGCGCCGACATCACCCAGTTGCCGCAGGTCGATGCGCTGATCGCCGCTGCCGAAGCCCGCTTCGGCCCGCTGCACGTGCTCTACAACAACGCCGCGCTGTTCGACATGGCGCCCTTGCTGGAGAGTGGCGAAGCGATGTACGACAGGCTGTTTGCGGTCAATGTCAAAGGCATGTTCTTCGTGATGCAGAAAGTGCTGGCGCGCATGGTGGCGCTGGGCACACGCGGCGCCGTGATCAACATGAGCAGCCAGGCCGGCCGGCGCGGCGAGGCGCTGGTGTCGCACTACTGCGCCACCAAGGCGGCGGTGATCAGCTACACCCAGAGCGCGGCGCTGGCGATGGCGCCGCACCACATCAGGGTCAATGCCATCTCGCCCGGTGTGATCGACACACCGATGTGGGCGCATGTGGACGCGCTGTTTGCGCGTTACGAAAGCCTGGCCCTGGGCGAGAAGAAAAAGCAGGTAGGCCTGGCGGTGCCGCTGGGCTACATGGGCGCGCCGGCCGACATCTGCGGTGCGGCGGTATTTCTGGCCAGCGACGAAGCCAGCTACATCACCGCGCAAACCCTGAATGTGGACGGCGGCGCGGTGATGAGCTGAACGGGCGGCCTGCGCTTCACAATCCGCCATGGTCTCCCGTGTTCACCACCGGCCCCGCCAGCGCCAGCCCGAGCTGGAGCGTGATTTCACCCGCAGCCCGGCGCTGGGCTACGAGGCGCCCGAGGACACCGGCGTCATCCGCTGCCTGGCCCATGGGTTCCCCACGCCGCTGGCACGCTGGCACCACCATGAGGAATACGAGCTGCACTTGATCGTGGCCACCTCGGGCAAGGCTTTTGTCGGCGACTGGATCGGCCCGTTCAGCCCCGGCCATCTGGTGCTGGTAGGGCCGCGCTTGCCACACAACTGGGTGTCGATGGACCTGGACGGCCAAAGCGTCGCGCAGCGCGACCTGGTGATCCAGTTCCAGCATGCCCCGATTGCCGCTGCCGCCCGGCATCTGCCCGAGTTGGCCGAGGCCTTGCCGCTGCTGGACCGGGCGCGCCACGGCATCGAGTTTTTTGGCCTCGGCGAGCGGGCGCAGGCGCATTGGCAGCGGGTCAAAAGCAACCGGGGCCTGCGGCGTTTGGCGGCGTTCAGCGATTTTCTGGCCGACCTGGCGTTGTGCACCGATTACCGGCTGCTGTCGGCGGTGCAGATGCAGGCCGACGAGCATGACGCCGAGCTGGACCAGATCAATACCATCGTCAACCGCTTGACCGCCGATGTGGCGCAGCCGCTGGTGGCCACCGACGTGGCGGCCGAGCTGGGCATGAGCGAGAGCCGGTTTTCGCGCTTCTTCCGGCGTGCCACCGGCAATACCTTCACCGATTTTGTCAACCGGGTGCGCATCAACCGGGCCTGTCAATTGTTGATGGACACCGACCGCGCGGTAGGCCACATCTGCTACGAAGTGGGCTTCAACAACCTGGCCAACTTCAACCGGCGCTTTCTGGAGATCAAGGGCCTGACGCCCAGTGAGTTCAGGCGCCAGGCCGAGCGCAGGTTCAGCGGCGCAACGGCCTGAGAATGCAGGCTGGCATCTTCGCCAGCACGATCCCGGAGCGTTTTATGCCTGAACCCACCACGCCACAAGCCGCGCTGGCGGCGCTTTGGCATAGCGCCGGCCTGCCGCCCGAAATGCTGGCCTTGGCCGATCTGCCCGGTCAGGGATCCGTGCTGCCCTCCTCGTTTGCCGTGGCCACCGCCGCACAGGCCAGCCTGGCCGCGGCTGCGCTGGCGGCTGCCGAGCTGGGCGTGCTGCGCGGTGCGCCGCGCCAGCGCATCAGCGTTGTGCGCGACAACGCGGCTCTGGAGTGCAGCGCTTATTTTTCGCTGGACGGCAAGGTGCCCGAGATCTGGGACAAGCTCTCCGGCCTGTACGCCTGCGGCAGCGCGCTGGGCACACCGGGTTGGGTGCGCATCCATGCCAACTTTGCCCATCACCGCGACGGCGCACTGCGTTTGCTGGGCTTGCCCACCGGGGATCAGACCGAACGCCAGGCGGTGGCCGATGCATTGACAAGCTGGACCGCCGACGGCTTTGAGCAAGCCGCCGCCGATGCCGGCCTGGTGGTGGCCGCCGTGCGCAGCTTTGCGCAATGGGACGCCCATCCACAAGCGCAAGCGCTGGCCGGCCAGCCGCTGGTGCACATCACACCGATTGGCGACGCCGGGCCTGCCGCAGCGGCGCTGGCCTGGCCAGATTTGGTCGCCGCCCATCGCCCGCTCACGGGGCTGCGGGTGTTGGACCTCACCCGCATCCTGGCCGGCCCGGTGGCGGGGCGCTGCCTGGCGGCCTACGGCGCCGATGTGATGCTGGTCAATGGACCGCATCTGCCGAATATCGAATCGATTGCCGATACCAGCCGGGGCAAGCTTTCGGCCTTGATCGATCTGCGCGATGCCGCCGGCCGGGATGCGCTGGATACGCTGCTGGAATCGGCGCATGTGTTTCTGCAAGGTTACCGGCCCGGCGCACTGGCCGGCCGGGGCTACAGCCCGCAGGCGCTGGCGGCACGCCGGCCGGGCATCGTGGTGGCATCACTGTCGGCCTACGGCAGCAGCGGGCCCTGGGCCGGGCGGCGCGGTTTTGACTCATTGGTGCAGACGGCGACCGGCTTCAACCTGGCCGAGGCGCAGGCTGCCGGCAAGGCCCAGCCCCAGGCTTTGCCGATGCAGATCCTGGATTACAGCGCCGGCCATTTGCTGGCTTTTGGCATCCAGGCCGCGCTGCGGCGCCAGGCCACCCAGGGAGGAAGCTGGTTGGTGCAGGTATCGCTGGCCGGTGTGGGCCTGTGGTTGCGCAGCCTGGGCCGGGTGGACGATGGTTTTGCCGCCCAGCGGCCCGACATCAAACCCTGGCTGGAAGACAGTGTCTGTGGCTTTGGCCAGGGTGCGCTGCGTGCAGTGCGCCATGCGGCGCAGTTTTCGGCCACGCCGGCGCGGTTTGAGCGGCCGTCCATGCCCCCCGGCAGCCACCCGCCGGTGTGGCCGCAGGCTTGAACAAGGTCAATGGCCGTTGTCTGACCAATGCGGCGGATCGGACGCCAGCTTCCGCACGCCGTGGCTGGCGCCCAGCGCGATCAGCGTTGGGTTGGTGGATTTGGCCGGCTGGGGCAAGGCCACGTCTTTGCCGGCGCCATCACGCACCTTGATGGTTCCGGTCCAGTTGATCGTCATGTCCACCGCCAGACCCAGGATGTGGCGCGAGGTCAGCGAGGGCTCGAACACGATGTCGAACAAATCCAGCATCTCCTGGGCTGCGGCGCTGGAGGTGGCGTCGTGGCCGTGGTTCCAGACGATGCTGCAGCCTGGCTCGGGGGGGATTTCGGCGGCGGTTTTTTTGCCCGTGGCCACCACAAAGCAGCCGTTCATCAGGTAGGCCCGTATTTTGTTGCGCCGAGTGGCGCTGACCGTGACCGACGCACCCCCTTTGCGCAGCGCCGCGATGAAGGCGCCCACCTTGGCCGCAAAAGGCGGCTCCAGCGCAGACACCTGGTCGCTGTTGGGGAAGCGCGCCTGGTTGGCATGCCACCAATCGGCGCCGCTCAGGTTGGCCGCCACGCCAGCGCTGCTGGTGGTGCTGAGCACCGCCCAGCTTCGGCCACCGGGGTCGATGCGGCCGTCGCCGCTGCCCAGCCGCACACGCCGAAGCTGGAAGCGCCGGATGGCCTCCAACAGCGCTGCGCTGGGCTTGCCGTCCACCGTCAACGGCGCCACCGCCAACGCGGCCGCGTGCACATTCAGCAGGGCCTGCACGGTTCGCACATCGGCGTCCCGGTTGGCACCATGATCACCCACAGACTGCGTTATGCCGGTCATGCTGTCGCTCCTTGTTTCACGCTGGTTTATTCGATGCGCTCTTCGTAATCCTTCAAAGCCGCCAAGGCCTTGGCATCGTGCGCAAAGCGCTTGCGCAAGCCGGCCAGCGCCTTGTCCGTGCCCTTGCAAGTGCGGGCCAACTCGGCCTTCAAAAAGGCCGCACGCTTGGCGTCATAGGGCTCTTCACCGCGCAGATGGTCACAGTTGTCCCGTTTGTCGCGGAAGGCCTGGATCTCTGCCGGCAGTGCCTCGGCCGGGCTGGATGCCGCTGCGGCAACCGGGATTTCCGCTGCGGCCGCCGCCGGGGCGCTGGCCGCCGGGTTGGCATCGGATGCCGCTGGCGCCGGCACGCTGACCGGCGCCGCCGCCACGCGCTCGGGCCGGTTGCAGGCCGACAGCGCGCCAACCAGCCCAGCGGCCAGCAGCACAAGCCGACAAAACCAAAGCCCTTGGTTTCCAGCCCTTCCCAGCCTCATCCGATGTCACTCCTGGCCGGCCGCTGCGCGGCCTTTGCGTGCTGAGGCAATGTACTGCAGCAATGTACTGCGCTCAGGCTGGGTTGTCGGGTGGTGGATCGGCCAGCAGCACGATCAACTCGTCCAAGGTCGCGTAAAAGCGCTCGATGAAATCATGGCCGATGTGGGCCTCGATGCGCTGGTAGGTGGCATCGATCAGCGGCGCCATCCGCGTCACCAGCGTTTGGCTGCGCTCGGTCAGCGACACCCGCAGCCGGCGCGCATCGTGCGGCAGCCGCGCCCGCGTGACCAGGCCCAGGTCGTCCATGCGCGCCAGCACACCGGCCAGGCTGGGACTGGAGATGCGGCAGCGCTCGACGATTTGCCGCGGCTCCAGCGGGCCGTCCTCCAGCAGCGCACGCAGGATGCGCCACTGCTGTTCCGTCAGGCCGTGGGCGTTGAGGATGGGCCTGAAATGGGCGATCACGCTTTCGCGTGCATGCAGCAGCAGCAAGGGCAGGTTGCGGTGCGTCAGGCGTGGCGGCGGGACGGCCTTGGGCTTCATCGTGACGGGCTTTCCGGGGGTGCGACGGGCGTTTGAGCCCACAATTCAAGCTTACTTGTTATTATGTGAC
The DNA here is from genome assembly GCA_031411635.1 of Betaproteobacteria bacterium. Lineage (GTDB taxonomy): Bacteria > Pseudomonadota > Gammaproteobacteria > Burkholderiales > Burkholderiaceae_C > Pseudaquabacterium. The sequence goes on along the minus strand of JANOBL010000901.1, from coordinate 1,705 downwards.
CATACTTTGACCAAACACCACCATGGAAATCTCAATCCGCGAACTCAAGGCCAACCCGGCCAAGGCCATCACGCAGGTGCGGCTGGGGCAACGGGTGTTGATCACCTCGCACCGCAAGGTGGTGGCCGAGCTGGTGATGCCGCGGGTCGATCCAGTGGCGGCCGAGCGGGCTGAAGACGAGGCGGCGATGGCGCGGCTGTTGGCGTCGGGGCTGGTGGCGCGGCCTGCCACCCAGCCGTTCAAGCTGCCCGAGTTGCTGAAGCTGTCGCCATCACCAGACGGCAAGACCATGAGCGATCTGGTGATCGAGGGTCGGGGGCCGGGTTGATCCTTTACTTGGACACGTCGGCGCTGGTCAAGCTGTTCATTGATGAACAGTACAGCGGCGTGGTGCGTCAATGGGCCAGTGATTCAGCCAACGTGATGCTCAGCGAGCTGAGCTGGACCGAGATGTGTGCGGCACTTGCGCTGAAAAAGCGCACTGGCCAAATTGCTGACGCCCAGGTCGGGGTGGCGCTTGCCGCACTGAAAAAAAACTGGGTGCTTTATCACCGTCTGGGTACCGATGCCATGCTGTTTGCCGAGGCTGGCGAACTGGCCTTGCGCCTGGACTTGCGCGCCTACGACAGCGTGCAATTGGCCAGTGCATGGCGTGCCTTCAAAGCCACCGGCACGGCGCTGAAGTTTTGCTGTTTTGATCGTAGGCTCAATAGCGCTGCGCAAGCTATTGGCCTGCCATTGATCATCGCGGATTGAAACCCCGCGAAAGCCCTGAAAGCGATTCGGCATGCCCCACCTGGTGATCCTCTACACCGGCACGCTGGATGCCCGGACCAACATAACACTGCTGTGCCGCAACCTGGCCGATACGATGTTGGCCGTGCGCGACGAGGCCGGCCAGCAAGTGTTTCCCACCGGTGGCACCCGGGTGCTGGCCTACCCGGCGCCGCATTTTGCGGTGGCCGATGGCGGTGCAGCCGGCCGGGCCGCCGGTGGCAGCGGCGACTACGCGTTTGTCTACCTGAACCTGCGCATGGGCCGGGGCCGCAGCACTGCCGTGCAGCAGCACACCGGCGATGCGCTGCTGGCCACCACCCAGACCCACTTTGCGCCGCTGTTTGCGCAGCAACAGCACATCGGCATCACCTTGCAGATCGATGTGGGCGCCGAGGTGTTTGACGCCAAGCACAGCAGCTTGCACCCGCTGTTCAACAAGGCCTGAAGCACTCCTGGCCAACTAGCCAACTGGCCAACTGGCCAACCGGCCAACCGGCCAGTCAGCGCTCAAGCCGAGCCGTTGTCCAGCAGCAGCCGGCCTTGCGCCACATCGGCCAGGCGGTGCGGCTGCAGCACCTCGATGCGGCCGTGGCAGGCGCCCAGCACGCCCAGCGCCTGCAACTGCCGCAGCGCGCCGTTGATGCGCTGGCGGCTGGCGCACAGCAGGCTGGCCAAATCGCCTTGGGTCAGCGTCAATTCAATGCGCTGTGCATCCTGGGGCGCCAGGCTGGCCAGCGCGCCGCCAGCGTGTGGCACATGCTGGTGCGGCACATGCGCCAGATCGCAGCCCGCCACCGGCTGGCCAAACTGGCGCAACAAGCGCTGCAGTTGCAAGGCCACACGCTGCGACAGCGACAGGGTCTGCACCTCCTCCAGCCGGCGGAACATGTGGCGCAAGCGCCGGCAATCGAGCTGCAGCAAGGCCTCG
>JANOBL010000900.1:0-13033 GCA_031411635.1 Betaproteobacteria bacterium | reverse complement strand
GCAGCGCATCCACCGCCACCTTGTCGCCCTGCACCACGCTGAACACACCATCGGGCAGGCCGGCCTGCTTCAGCAACTCGGCCATCAACAGTGAGCAACTCGGGTCACGCTCACTCGGCTTCAAGACAAAAGCATTGCCGGTGGCCAGCGCGATCGGAAACATCCACAGCGGCACCATGCACGGAAAATTGAACGGCGTGATGCCGGCCACCACGCCCAGCGGCTGGCGCAGCGTGTGGTTGTCGATGCCGGTGGACACCTGCTCGGTGAAATCACCCTTCAGCAACTGCGGCGCACCGCAGGCAAATTCAACGATGTCGATGCCACGTGCCACCTCGCCCTGGGCATCGGTGAACACCTTGCCATGCTCGGCGCTGATCATCGCGGCCAGGCTGTCCTTGTGCTGGTTCAGCAGTTGCAGAAAGTTGTTCAGCACCCGGGCGCGGCGGATGGGCGGCATCTCGCCCCAGGCCGGTTGCGCGGCGGCGGCGGCGGCCACCGCGCTGCCCACCTCGTCAGCCGAGGCCAGCGCCACCTGGCGCGCTACCGCGCCGGTAGCCGGGTTGTACACCGCCTGCTGGCGGCCGCTGCGGCCGGGCACCACACGCCCGGCGATGAAATGGCCCACATCGGCGCTGCTGACAAATGCGTTGGTGAAGGCTTCGGTTGCGCCCATGGTTGGCTCCAGTTTGGTGGGATTGGAAGCCGCAGTCTAGGGCCAACAGACAGGCAAAAAAAAAGCGGCCGAAGCCGCCGTTGTGACCGTGCCGGGCCGGGCCCGACCGTCGATCAACGGTTCTGGCGCCGACGCATCAAAAATCCCAGTGCGCCCAGGCCGGCCAGCAGCATCGCCATCGACGCCGGCTCCGGCACCGGCGCTGCGGTGTAGTCGTAGGTCACCGACAGGTTGTAGCGGGCCTGCGTGGACACGCTGGAATCCAGGCTGCCGTTGTTTGAAGAGATGCTGCCCGCACCGACCATGCGGATGTTGTAGCCGGCGTCACCCAGTGTGCCGGCCCCGATGAAATCAGCCAGCGCGGCACCACTGAACGAGAAGACGTTGCTGGTGCTGATGGTCAGGGTGCCGAAATCGAAGCCCGAGGTGCCCGCAAAATCGGACACACCGTCAAACGCGGTAGCGCTGAACGAGCCAGCCGAGCCGCTCAGCGCCGTCGTCTGCAGCACTGTGGTGGACTTGCGGAAAAAATAGTTGGCGCCAGCCACTGGCACCAGAATATCCGCCGAGGCACCGGTGTTTTCAGCCTTCATGCGCTGGACGATGTCACCGCTGAGCACAAACGTGACACTGTTCAGCACGCCGCCCAGGTTGAACTGGCTGGCACCGATGTTATGGGTCACGTTGGTCAGGACCAGGCCAAAGCTGTCGGTAAAGGTGACCGTGTCGGCTTGGGCGCCGGAAGCTGCCGCCAGCACGACGGCCGACAACGCGATTTTCTTCATGGGGGCTTTCATGGGGACTCCTGATGCGATGAATCAGTCATTGCGTTCGAGGTCTTGAAGCTGCCGATGCGGCACGCACCGTTGAAACCGCGACGAGATAAACCAATGTATTCGATTTGGCACGAAACACTCAATACTGATAAAACCTCAACTCGGGGGGTGTGAGGGCCAGATGGCGCGCATAGACCCCAAAAAGAAGCCCACCGATCACTCAGTGGGCCACAAAAGCCCTCGGATGAGGACGTCGTTGGGACCATCGGGAAGCTGCCGGCGCTGCTTGCAAATCCGGCCTGCCGAACCAAACCACACTGTGCGCCCGACAAGTGCCGGCGCCCATCCCTAATACCTTGCCCCGGGGTTTCAGTGGCCGCTGTGGTGCGCGGCTGACCGCTGGTTGGTTGCGGCCGGTTGCCGGTGCAGCGCGGGCAGCACCACTTCAAACACCGCACCGCCTTCGGCATGGTTGCGGGCGCTGATGCGGCCGCGGTGCGCCGCCATGATCTTGCGGCAGATCGCCAGGCCCAGGCCGGTGCCGCCCGAGCCGTCCTTGGTGCGGCTGGATTGCACAAAGGATTCGAAGATGCGCTCCAGCTCGGCGGTGGGGATGCCCGGGCCGTGGTCGCGCACGCTGATCATCAGCTCGTGGCTGGAGGCGTAGCGCCAGTCGATCTGGATCTCGCTGCCCCGGGGCGCAAACCGGATTGCATTGGCCAGCACATTGCGCAGCACCTGCTGCAGCCTGAAACCATCGGCCGCCGCCCACAGCCCGGCGCCGCGGCCCGTGGGTGGCGCCGGCCGATCGGCCACCTCGTCGGCCGTGACCGCCAGTTGCAGCCCTTGCTGCCCGGCCATCTGGCGCAACTCGGCCACCACCGCCTGCAGCGGCGGCACGATGTCCATCGGCACCAGGTGCACCTCGCCCACGGTGGACTCCAGCCGCGACAAGTCCAGCAGGTTGTTGACCAAGGTCAGCATGCGCTCGCCGGCGCTGTGGATGTCGCCAAACATGCCTTGCACCCGCGCATCCACCCGGCTGCGCTGGCCGCCCAGCTCAGAAAACCCCAGGATGCCTTGCAGCGGCGTGCGCAGCTCGTGGCTGATGTTGGCCAGGAACTCGCTCTTGGCATAGTTGGCATGCTCGGCGGCGTCTTTGGCCTCCAGGGTGCGCAGCGCCGCCTCGCGGAACTCGGTCACGTCGGTCAAACAGGTGATCACGCCCGAGACCTGGCCCTCGGCATCGGTGTAGGGCATCACGCGGATCATCACGTCACGCGGCAGGCCGTCGCTGTCAAGGATCTGCTCCTCGTAATTGACCGGCTGGCCCGAGGCGATGGCCATCTGCTCCTGCACCATGTGCGGCGCGGCCAACTGCGCCGGGTAGAGCCGGCCCAGGCTGACGCCGATCACGCGCTCGTAAGGCAGGCCGGTCAAATCGGTCCAGGCCTTGTTGACGCGCAAAAAGCGGCCATGCGTGTCCTTGACCACCATCGGGATCGGGCTGACCTGGAACAGCCGGTCGGTGAAGGCGTCGTGCGCGGCGATGCTGTCGCGCGCGGCTGCCAGGTCGCCGCTCACCGCCTCGCGGCTGCGCTGGTTGCGCCAGGCCAGGGTGCCCAGCACGCCCAGCAGCAGCAGCAGGCTGCCCGCCACGGCCGCCACTGTCAGCGCCATCCGGTCGATCTGCGCCGACACGGTGGCCTGCGGTGTCTCCACCAGCAGCACCAGCGGCTGCAGCTTGGCGGTGCGAAACGCGCCGAAGCTTGGCTGGCCATCCAGCCCGGTGCCGGCAAACTGGCCCTGGCCGCGGCCGGGCAAAAACTCGGTGAAGACCCGGTGGCCGGTGCTGCGCTGGCCGGCTTGCAGGCCAATGCCGCGGCTGCCGGCAATCAACTGGCCGCCCAGCGACAGCAGCGCGGCACGCTGCGGCGCATCGCCCAGTAGCTGTGCGTACTGGGCGGCAAAGTAGGTGGGGTCGATCGTGGCCACCAGCCATTCGGTCTGGTGGGCGGTCTGGTGGGCGGTCTGCGTGGGGGCCTCCACCGGGCGCACCAGCGGCAGCAGCCAGGCGGTGGGTGTGGGTGTGTCGGCGCCCAGGTCGGCCAGGTCACGGCCGGGCAGCAGCGGGCCCAATCCGGGCACCGCCACTGCGCCCAGCAGGTGGTGGCGCGGGATCGCCCGCTCCAGGTTGGCCGGGTTGGAGCTGGCCAGCACCCGGCCTTGCGCATCCACCAGGCTCAGGCTGCGCAAATAGGGCAGCGTCAGCGCGCTGCGCTCCAGGATCGGCGACACCAGCGCCTGGCCGTGTTGGCCGGGCAGTGCGCTGATGCCATCGGCGGCTGCGGCCAGCGCGATCTCCACGCTGCCGATGCTGCGGTTGGCCTGGTCTTCCAGCACATGGGCAAACAGCTCGCTGCGGGCCAGCGCGTCTTGCTGCAGCTCACGCCGCTGGTACGAGACAAAACCAAACGCCGCCAGCAACAACATCGCCGCCAGCAGGCCGGATGCCGCCAGCAGCAGGCGGTGCTGCAGCCAGAGCGGGGCTTGGAAATGCGGCTGGTCGCTCATCGTGGCGGTATGGGGTCCGGCGTTTGCAACACCCGCCAGTGTCGCATTGCGATGCACCGCTACCGATCCACTGCAGCGTCCTGCAGTTGCAGCACCCGGCGCAAAAACATCACGGTGGCATAAAACTGGTAATCGGCGTTCTCCTTGCGCGCAAAGCCGTGGCCCTCGTTGTCGGCACGCAGGTACCACACCGGCGTGCCGTTGGCGCGCACGCTGGCGACGATCTGGTCGGCCTCGCTGACCGGCACCCGCGGGTCGTTTTTGCCCTGCACCACCAGCAGCGGCCGGGTGATGCGCCCGGCCTGGTTCAGCGGCGAGATGCGCTGCAGAAACTCGCGCATCGCCGGATCACGCTCGTCGCCGTATTCCACGCGCCGCAGGTCGCGCCGGTAGCTTTCGGTGTTTTCCAGGAAGCTGACAAAGTTGGAGATGCCCACCACATCGATCGCGCCGGCAATGCGCCCGGGGTAGGTGGTGGCCACCGCCAGGCTCATGTAGCCGCCGTAACTGCCACCGGCCACCACCACACGCTGCGGGTCGAGGTCGGGCTGGGCGCTTATCCAGTCCAGCAGCGCACCGATGTCTTTGACCGAGTCTTCGCGCAGCCGGCCGTTGTCCAGCGCCAGAAAGGTTTTGCCGTAACCGCTGGAGCCCCGCACATTGGGCTGCAGCACGGCGATGCCCAGGGTCTGCAGCAAATGGTTGCTGCGACCGGCAAAACCGATCTTGGCCTGCGCCTCGGGGCCGCCGTGGATGTTGATCAGCACCGGCCGGCGGCCGGTAAAACGCGCCGGCGGGCGGTTCAGCAGGCCGGAGATGACCCGGCCGTCAAAGCTGGGCCAGCGCACGATCTGTTGCTCGGTCAGCGCGCTGGTGTCCAGGGCAGGGTGCAGGCGCGGGCGGGTCCAGGCCTGGCCGATCCCGCTGCTGGCATCCAGCGTGTAAACCTGGCCCGGGCCCTGGGCATTGCGCAGGTTGAAAGCCAGCTCGCTGCGCAGCGGATGAAAGCGCGGCTGGGCCATGCTGCCGGCGGGCAGGCGTTGCAGCGGCGGCAGTGTTTGCAGCGTGCGGCCATCGACAAGCTGCAGTTCGTCGCGCCCATCCACGTTGACCTGCAGCGCCAGCAGGCGGCCATCGGCGCTGGCCTCGGCCGCCTCGACATCCCAGCGCAAATCGGCGCTGATGCGCTGCAATGCGCCGCTGGCCAGGTTTAGCGCCATCAGCGCCTGGAACTCACCGTCGCGGTCACTGATCAGGTAGAGCTGGCGGCCATCGGGGCTGAAGCCTACGGGATAGTGGGTGCTGCTGTGGGTGCTGGTGCCGGCGGCGCCAGGCACCGGCAGCAACTGGCGCCGCTGGCCACTGGGCAGGTCGATCAGCCAGATCTCGGAATCCGTGGCCGAGCGGTAGTTCAGCAGTGCAGCCTGGCTGTCGTCTGGCGTCACTGCCACTGCCTCCCAACCGCCACCCGGCAGCTCGGCCAGCACCTGGCGCACACCGGGGCGGGCCGGGTCCAGCAACCACAGCGTGGTATTGATCTCGGCGCGGCGGCCACCCGGCGCGGTGCGGTCCAGCGGCACCGAGCTGACCAGCGCCCGGCTGCTGCGGTGCAGCCAGGCATTGAGCGCGTGGCGCTGGTCGGGATCGGTCAGCAGGGTCTGGCGGTGGTTGAGCAGGTCGGCGCCGAGGTCCAGGCGGTAGAGCTGGAACGCCTCGTTGCCACCGCTGCCACGTTCCAGCACGATGCTGCGGCCTTCTCGCGGCTCGTACCAGGCGCGGTTGATGGGCTCGGGCCCATCGGTCAGCAGCTCGGGCTCGGCCAGCGGGCTGGCAATGCGCAAGAGCTGCGCGATGTTGCCACCCAGCGGCCGGTGGCTGACCAGCATCTCGCGCCGCGTTGGGTGCCAATCGACAAACGCATGGCCGGCAAAGTCGGAGAAGCGCTGCACCTCGTCGGCCAGCACTTGCGGCACTGGGGGCACGCCTTGCAGCCGCAGTGCCGGTGGTGCGGCCACGGTGGCTGGCGGCGCTGCGGCGGGATGAGGCGCGGGCGGCGCCGCGCAACCGGCCAGCAGCGCCAATGACCAGGCCAGCAACGGTGTCCAGCGGAAAATGCTCATGGCGGTGCTCCATTGACAGGCTCAATGCTGATTCCGGCGCGTCCACCAGGCCGTGAGCCTGGGTTGGCCGGCGGATCAAGCGCCCCGCGCCACGGTGCGAAATCCGACATGCGACGCACCCAGCCCGCCCTCCTGCGGCTGCCGCGCGGCGGCGCGGTAGCGCACGCAGTAGTCGGCTGCACACAGAAACGAGCCGCCCTTGATGACAAACAGAGCGTCGACGGCCGGTGCATGCCCTGCGGCCTGCGCGCTGGCCAGCGGATCGCCGTTGCCATGCGGCTGGCGCGGCCCGCGGTACGGGTCGGCTGTCCATTCCCAGACGTTGCCGATCATGTCGTGCAGGCCAAAACCATTGGCCGGGTAACAGCCCACCGGAGCCAGCGCGGGGTAACCGTCTTCGCCGGTGTTGATGTCGGGAAAGCTGCCTTGCCAGTAGTTGGCCACCGGCCGGCCTTCGGCATTGCGTGGTTCACGCGCCAGCAACTCGCCCTGACCGTTGGCGCGGGCGGCCCATTCCCACTGCGCTTCGGTGGGCAGATCGTGGCCCAGCCAACGGGCGTAGGCTTGGGCGTCGGCGCGCGTCACCAACACCACCGGTTGGTTGTCGCGCCCGGCCAGGCTGCTGGCCGGGCCGTCGGGATGGCGCCAATTGGCACCCCGCACAAAGGACCACCAGGCGTTGACCAGCACCGCCTGGCCGGGCCGGGGCGGCTTGAACACCGCCGCGCCACCCTGGCGCTCGGCCTCGGTGACATAAGCGGTGGCCTGCACAAACGCCGTGAACTGGGCGTTGCTGGTCTCGGTGCGGTCGATCCAGAACGTGGCCACCGCCACCCGGCCCACCGGCCGCTCGTCCGGGTAGCCCTGGGTGCTGCCGGGCTCAAAGCTGCCGGCCGGCACTTGCACCATGCCAGCACGGGCTGCGCTGCCGAAGCCGGCTGGCAAACCGCTGTAGCCGGCGCAGGCCTTTGGGTTGCCCAGTGGTGATTGGGCGGTGGGCGGCAGGCCCGCCAGCGACAAACCATGCCAGACCAGCAGGCCGGCGGTGGACAACGCCAGCGTGGTGGCCAGCGCGGTGGCCACCGCCGCAGCCGGGATGCGGGTGGCCATCCCGGTCACCGCCCGCTGTACGACTGCGCCTGCTCGATCACGCCGGCACGTTTCACGTAGCGGTCCCACTCGCTCAGCAAATCAGCCGTCACCTCGGGCCAGGCTTTGGCCAGGTCGGTGGTTTCGCCCCGGTCCATGCGCAGGTCAAACAGTTGCCACGGCACGTCGGCCCGCCGCACCGATGCGGCTGACAAGCCGGCCTGCTGGCTGAGCTTCCACGGCCCTTTGACCACATAACCCCCGCCCAGCAGCTCATCAGCAATCACCGCCTGGCTGTTGCGCACGGTGGCCACCGTGCCGCTGCTGTTCAGCGCCTGCAGCAAGGAAACCCCCTCCAGCGGCACCACCGTGCGCCCTCGGTAACGGCTGCCGGGGTTGGCCACGCCGGCCAGCTCCAGCAAGGTGGGCAATACATCGGTGACATGGGCGCGTGCATCGCTGATGGGCCGGGCAGCGGTCTGGCGCGGCATCTTGACGATCAGCGGCGCAGCGGTGGCGCCCTCGGCCCCGGTGAAGCCCTTGAACAAGCGGAACGGCGCGGCGCTGACCTCGGCCCAGCGCACACCGTACGCGGCCACCGAGCCGGGCCGGCCGATGTTGGCCAGCGCATTGTCCACCCGCGTGCCCGGCACCGGTGGCGCGTAGGCCGAGGCACCCTCGGCCCCGTTGTCCGACATGAACAGAATCATCGTGTTGTCGTATTCGCCGATGTCCTTGAGGTGCTGCACCAGGCGGCCGATGTGCGCATCGAGGTTGCTGACCATCGCAGCGTAAACCTCCATCAACCGGGCCTCGCTGGCTTTCTCGTCGGTGCTCAGCTCGGCCCAGCGCTTGGGGCCTTTGCCACCTTCTGCCGGCCCGGGCACCCCCGGGCTGGGTTGGAAGCCGGCCGGGATCAGGCCTTTTTGCTTCAAGCGCTCGATGCGGCGCGCCCGGATCACATCGTAGCCTTCGTCGTAGCGCCCTCTTTGTGCGGCGATGTCGGCCTGTGGCGCCTGCAGCGGCCAGTGGGGTGCCGTGTAGGCCGCGTAGGCAAAAAACGGTTTGCCGCTGCCACGCTGGCTGTCGATGTAGGCGATCAGCTTGTCGGTGAAAAACTGGGTCGAGAAAAAATCCTTGGGCAGTTGCGACGCGGGCAATATCCTGGCGCCGTCGGCATAGGTCACCAGGTCCAGCGGCGTGGGCGGCGTGGGTGGCGCAGGCGGTGCAAAGTGCGCGGCCCCACCGTTGACCAGCACAAAACTCTGCTCAAACCCACGTGCATGCGGCAAAGCCTGGGGCTGCAGCCGGTAGAAGGTGCGCACCTGCGCATCGGGCGCCGCCACCTGGTAGGCCAAATGCCATTTGCCCGCCATCACGGTGTGGTAGCCGGCACCCTGGAGCAACTCGGCCATCGACAAGGCCTGGCTGCTGAGCGAGCCCTGGTAGCCGTCCGGGATGTTGTCGAAGCCGTAGGTGTTGGCGGCGCCCCAGGGGGCGTTGATCGGCTGGTTCTGCGTGATGTTGAGGCCGGTCACCTCGGCCATGTTGCCCAGGCCCACCCGGTGGTGATCGGCACCCGAGAGCAGCATCGCGCGGGTGGGCGAGCACACCGCACCAACATGGAAGTTGCTGAGCATCCGGCCGCTGGCTGCCAGTGCGTCGATGTGGGGCGTGTTGATCTCGCCGCCAAAGGCGCCGATGTCGGAGTAGCCCAGGTCGTCGGCCAGGATCACCAGGATGTTGGGTTTGGCCTTGGCCGCCGCAGCGGGTGGCTCGGGCGTGGTGCAGGCGGCCAGCGCCAGCAGCGATGCAATGCCGATGAGGGGCGGCGCCGATTGAAAACAGCAGCGGCGGTTGGGGTTCAAGGCGTCTCCGATCATCGGTCTTGGGCAGGAAAGATGGGAGCATATGAACGATCCGCCCACCCGCCAAATTGATTGGTTGAATCCAAAGCATCGACGCCCGAAATACTTTCCGGGTTAACCCGGAAATTCCCCGCGCCTGTGATCAGTGGTGCCCCAGCTCATCAAAGATCGCCGTGCCGGCCGCCTCGCCTTCACGCACCCAGCCACGGTACATGCCGGCCGAGTTGTAGGGCATCGCCATGTGGCCATCGGCGCCCACCACGATCAAGCCGCCGCGCCCGCCCAGCTTGCCCACCGATTGGTGCAGCGCCTGGTGCGCCGCGTGTGCCAGGTCGGCACCGCCGTAGGCCACGCGGGCATGCACATCGTGGGCCACGCAGGCGCGCAGAAAATGCTCGCCGGTGCCGGTGGCTGAGACCGCACAGCTTGTGTTGTTGGCGTAAACGCCGGCCCCCACCACCGGTGTATCGCCGATGCGGCCGGGCTGTTTGTTGGTCATGCCGCCGGTGGAGGTGGCGGCCGCGAGATGGCCATGGCGGTCGCGCGCCACGGCACCGACGGTGCCAAAGCGGGGATCGCCGCGCGGTGACCGGGCTGCAACATCGTGGTCCAGAACCGCAGCGCCTTGCGCGCCCACACCCGCCTGCACCGCTTGCAACTGGGCCAGCCGGTGTGGCGTGGAGAAGTAGGCCGGCGCCACCTGGGCCAGCCCATGCCGTTGGGCCAGCGCCGCCTCGCCGTGCACGCCCAGCAGCACGCAGCGGCCCTCGCGCAGCACCGCTGCCGCGCCCTGCACGGGGTTGCGCAGCGTGCGCATGCCGGCCACCGCACCAGCGGCCAGGCTGCTGCCGTCCATCACACCGGCGTCCAGCTCATGCTCGCCAGCGGCGTTGAACACCGCGCCCCGGCCGGCGTTGAACAGCGGGTTGTCTTCCAGCGCCAGCACGGCGGCGATCACCGCGTCCAGCGCCGTGCCACCCGCTGCCAGCACGGTTTGTCCGGCCAGCAGCGCGGCCCGCAGGCCGGCGTGGTACGGCGCTTCAAGGGCTGCATCGGCCGCTGCGATGGTGCCGGCGCCACCGTGCACGGCCAGTGAAAAAGTGGATGCGGTCATGGGTGAGCGTCAAGCGGGCGATGTGCAAGCCTACCTTGCCCAGACGCGCCAGGCCGCGTTGCCAACATCGGCTTGTCTGTGTTTTTAAACAGTAACATCAGCCGCATGCTGACAACGCCTTCGGCGACCGAAACCCAGCCCGCGCCAAGCTACACGGTGGCGGTGCGCACGCTGTGTGAATTTGCCGCGCGGCAGGGTGACTTGGACTTGCGCTTCACGCCGTCGCCCAGCGCACGCCAAGGCATCGCCGGCCACCAGGCGGTGGCGGCGCGCCGCGGCGCGGGCTACCAGGCCGAGCTGGCGCTGGCGGGCCGTTACCGCCAACTGCAAGTGCGTGGCCGCGCCGATGGTTACGACCCCGATCTGCACTTGCTGGAAGAGATCAAAACCTTTCGCGGCGATGTTGAGCGGGTGCCGGCCAACCAGCGTGCGCTGCACTGGGCGCAGGCCCAGGTTTATGGCCACTTGCTGTGCCAGCAACTGGGGTTGGCGGCTATCACGCTGGCGCTGGTTTACTTTGACATCGCCACCCAGCAAGAAGCACCACCGCTGCGTCAGCACCGCAGCGCGGCCGAGTTGCAACAGTGCTTCGAGACGCTTTGCGAGCGGTTTTTGCACTGGGCCGACCAGGAGACAGCCCACCGCGCCGCGCGCGATGCCGCGCTGACCACGCTGCCGTTTGCGCACGACGATTTCCGCGTTGGCCAGCGCCAATTGGCCGAGACGGTGTTTCGCGCCGCGCGTGCCGGCCGCTGCCTGCTGGCGCAGGCGCCCACCGGCATCGGCAAGACGCTGGGCACCGTGTATCCGCTGCTCAAGGCCTGCCCGGCGCAGGCCACCGCAGCCAGCACGGCGCCAGGCCTGGACAAGCTGTTTTTCCTCACCGCCAAAGGCTCGGGCCGGGGCCTGGCGCTGGCAGCGGTGCACAGCCTGCGCCAGCGCACACCCGGCCTGCCGCTGCGTGTGATCACGCTGCTGGCGCGCGACAAGGCCTGCGAGCATCCCGACAAGCTGTGCCATGGCGACTCTTGCCCGCTGGCCAAGGGCTTTTACGACCGGCTGCCGGCAGCGCGCAGCGCGGCAATCGCCAGTGCGGCCCAGCAATCGTTGACACCCGAGCGGCTGCGCGCGGCGGCGCTGGCGTTTGAGGTCTGCCCCTACTACCTGGGCCAGGAGCTGGTGCGCTGGTGCGACCTGGTGATCGCCGACTACAACCACTTTTTTGACGGCCATGCGCTGCTGCACGGGCTGGCGCTGGCCAACGGCTGGCAGGTGGCGGTGCTGGTGGACGAGGCGCACAACCTGCTGGAGCGCGCCCGCCGCATGTACAGCGCCGAGCTGGACCAGGCCGCTTGGCGGGCACTGGCCGCCAGCGCGCCGCTGGTGCTGAAAAACCCGCTCACCCGCTTGCTGCGCTGCTGGGCCAGCCTGGGCCGCGAGCATCCCGGCGTGTACACCGTGCTGCCCGGGCCACCGCCGCGCTGGGTGGCCGCGCTGCAAGACGTGGTGGCGGCCACCAGCCAATACCTGGCCGAGCCGCCGACCGTGCAGACGGCAGGCCGCCCGGCCGACGCCAACAGCCGTTTGATGACGGCGTACTTCGAGGCCTTGCAGTTCTGCCGGCTGCTGGACAGCTTTGGCCCCCATTCGATGGTGGACCTGACGCGCGATCCAAGCTCTTCAAAGCTGACAAGCCTGTGCCTGCGCAACCTGCTGCCGGCGCCGTTTTTGCAACCGCGCTTTGCGGCAGCGGTTTGCACGGTGTTGTTCTCGGCCACGCTGACGCCGCGCCCGTTTTACAGCAACACCCTGGGCCTGCCGGCCGATACCGCCTGGCTGGATGTGGCGGCGCCGTTCCGGCCCGAGCAACTGCGGGTGCAGATCGCACACCAGGTGTCCACCCGGTTTGCCCATCGGGCCAAATCGCTGGCGCCGATTGCCGCGCTGATGGCCAGTCAGTTTCAAGCGCGGCCCGGCAACTACCTGGCGTTTTTCAGCAGCTTCGACTACCTGCAGCAAGCGGCCGATGCCTTGGCGGCGTTGGCCCCGCAAATCCCGCTCTGGCGCCAGGACCGGCGCATGGACGAGCCCTCGCGCGAGGCTTTTTTAGCCCACTTTGCCGAGGGCGGCAGCGGCATCGGCTTTGCGGTGCTGGGTGGCGTGTTTGCCGAGGGCATCGACCTGGCCGGCAGCCGGCTGATCGGCGCCTTCATCGCCACCCTGGGCCTGCCGCAGATCAACCCGCTGAACGAGGAACTGCGGCGCCGCCAGCAGGCCGTATTTGGTGCCGGCTATGACTACACCTACCTGTACCCCGGCCTGCGCAAGGTGGTGCAGGCCGCCGGCCGCGTGATCCGCACGCCCAGCGACCAAGGCAGCCTGCACTTGATCGACGACCGCTTTGCCCGACCCGAGGTGCGGCGGCTGCTGCCGGCTTGGTGGCGGATCGAGCCGCTGGTGCGCGGGCAAGGGCTGTAGGAGTTGGCCCACAGGCGCACGCGGCCTTGGGCGATGGTGGCAACCAGCCAGCGGCCAGACACTGGATTTGTGTCGGCCGTGCCACCAGGCCACCGATGCCAAACCCAACCCTCATTGCAAAGGAAAACCGCATGAACAAGGACCAAGTCAAGGGCGCCGCCAAAGACATCGCTGGCAAGGTGCAAGAGAAAGCCGGCGAGGTGCTGGGCAATACCGAGCAGCAGGTCAAGGGCATTGCCAAGCAGGTGGAAGGCAAGACCCAAAAGGCCAAGGGTGATGCCAAGGAAGTGCTGAAAGACGCAGTCGACAAGCTCTGATTGCGTTGCTTTGCCACAGCG
>JANOBL010000899.1:0-5367 GCA_031411635.1 Betaproteobacteria bacterium | reverse complement strand
CTTTGCGGCGGGCGCCGACATCGGTGCGATGGCCACCTACAGCTTCAACGATGTCTACCAGGGCGACTACATCACGCGCAACTGGGAGGTCATCCGCGGCGTGCGCAAGCCGGTGATCGCGGCGGTGGCCGGGTTTGCACTGGGCGGTGGCTGTGAGCTGGCGATGATGTGCGACATCGTGATCGCCGCCGACAGCGCCAAATTCGGCCAGCCCGAGATCAAGCTGGGCATCATCCCCGGCGCGGGTGGCACGCAGCGCCTGCCACGCGCGGTGGGCAAGGCCAAGGCGATGGACCTGGTGCTGACCGGCAGGATGATGGACGCCGCCGAGGCCGAGCGCTGCGGCCTGGTATCGCGTGTGGTGCCGGCCGACAAGCTGCTGGACGAGGCGCTGGCCGCCGCTGCCGCGATCAATGCGATGGGCGGGCCCAGCGTGCTGGCGGCCAAGGAGTGCATCAACCGCGCGTTTGAGAGCACCCTGGCCGAGGGCGTGATGATCGAGCGGCGCTTGTTCCACGCGCTGTTTGGCACCGAGGATCAACAAGAGGGCATGGATGCCTTCTTGAACAAGCGCAAGGCCCAGTTCAGCCGGCGTTGATCGGCGGGGTGCGGCGGAAAATCCACTGGAGACTGATATGCCTGTGCTGCAGCGGCTGCGTGCGTGTGTGTGTGGTGCGACGTTGGCCTTGGGCCTGTCGATGGGCCTGCTGTGGGCGCCCGCCCAGGCGGCCGACTATCCAGCCCCGCGCAGCGGCGAGTGGACTGCACCCGACTTCCGCTTTCACACCGGCCAGGTGATGCCGCAACTGCGCATCGGCTACACCACCGTGGGCGCACCCAGCGGCGAGCCGGTGCTGATCCTGCACGGCACCGCCGGCTCGGGCGCGGGCATGCTGAACCCCGGGTTTGCCGGCGAGCTGTTCGGCCCCGGCCAGCCGCTGGATGCGGCCAAGTACTTCATCATCCTGCCCGACGCAATTGGCGCGGGCAAAAGCGCCAAGCCGTCCGACGGCCAGCGCGCCAAATTTCCCAACTACAACTACGACGACATGGTGTTGGCGCAATACCGGCTGGTGACCGAGGGCCTGGGGCTCAAGCACCTGCGCCTGGTGCTGGGCAACTCGATGGGCGGCATGCACACCTGGGTCTGGGGCGTGACTTACCCGGGCTTCATGGATGCGCTGGTGCCGATGGCGTCACAGCCCACTGGCATGTCAGGCCGCAACTGGTTGATGCGCCGCATGCTGATCGACGCGGTGCGCAAGGACCCGGCCTGGTCAGGTGGCAACTACAGCAGCCAGCCGGCAGGCTTGCGCGCGGCAAACGTTTTCTTCGGCATTGCCACCAATGGCGGCACGCTGGCTTATCAGCAGGCCGCCGCCACGCGCGAGAAGGCCGACCAGTTGCTGGACGAGCGCCTGGCAGCACCGTTCACCGCCGATGCCAATGACTTTCTGTACCAGTGGGAGGCCTCGGGCGACTACAACCCGGCGCCCCATCTGGAGCGCATCGGCGCGCGCCTGCTGGCGATCAACTCGGCCGACGACGAGCGCAACCCACCCGAGCTGGGGGTGATGGAGCGTGAGCTGAAGCGCATCCCGGGCGCAGTGCTGTACCTGGTGCCGGCCAGCGAGCAGACGCGCGGCCACGGCACCACCGCGCTGGCGCGTTTCTGGGCCCCGCAATTGCGCGAGTTGCTGCAGGCGGCCCCACGCCGCTGAACGCCACTGAACCGCGGTGATTCAAGGCGTGATCCACACGCCGTTGCCGGCCGCGTCAAACTGCGCGCGGCGGTGGCCGCTGGCCTTCAGTTCCAGCCAATCCAGCGCCTGCACCTGGGCGGTGACCACCGCAAACTGCGCCCGCGTGGCCCGCTCGGGCAGCGGCTGCGCCACCGGTGCGCCCGGTGGCAACGGCGACAGGTAGTCCAGCGCCGCCGGGGTCATCTTCAGCCGCGCCCAGCGGGATGACACGGCCAGGCCGTCGGTCTCTACCACCAAGCTCACCCGCAGCCGCAACTGCCAGGCCAACGCAGGGCTCCATACCATCAGCGTGGCCGCAGGATGGGCCTGGATCTGCGCCACCTTGGGTGAGCGGGCATCGGTGAAGAAGATCAGCGTGCGCTGATCGGCCCACACCTCGCGCAGCAGCACACTGCGCAGGTCGGCTGCGTCGCCGTCGACGGTGGCCAGGCCCATCAGGCGAAAGGCATGGCCACGCTGCTGCACCGCCGCGGCCAGCTCTTGCCAGCAAGCCTGGTGGATCAGCGGCAGCGAATCCAAGGGCTTCAAGCCTCCCGCCGCAGCGCCGGAAACAAGATCACATCCCGGATGCTGGGGCTGTCGGTCAGCAGCATCACCAGCCGGTCCAGGCCCACGCCGCAGCCGCCGGTGGGCGGCATGCCCACCTCCAGCGCGCGGATGAAATCGGCGTCGTAATACATCGCTTCTTCGTCACCGGCGTCCTTGTTGGCCACCTGGGCCTGGAAGCGCGCAGCCTGGTCTTCGGCATCGTTGAGTTCGGAAAAACCGTTGCCAAACTCGCGCCCGGTGATGAACAGCTCAAAGCGTTCGGTGATCGTCGGATCGGCGTCAGAAGCGCGTGCCAGCGGGCTCACCTCCACCGGGTAGTCGATGATGAAGGTGGGCTGCCAGAGCTGCGCCTCCACCACCGCCTCGAACAGGCCAAACTGCAGTTGGGCCAGGCCCCAATGCGCTGGCGGTTCCTGGCCGTGGCAACGCAGCTTGGCGTGCAGCACGGCTGCGTCCAGCGATTCGGCCTCGCTCAGGCCCGCGTGCTGTACCAAGGATTGGCGCACCGACAACCGGGCAAACGGCTGGTCCAGCGCCACCGGCTTGCCGGCATAGCTGATCTGGGCCGATCCGGTGGCCACCGCCGCCGCATGGCGCAGCAGCTCTTCGGTGAAGTCCATCAGGTCATGGTGATTCCAGTACGCGGCATAAAACTCCATCATCGTGAACTCGGGGTTGTGCCGCACCGAGATGCCTTCGTTGCGAAAGCTGCGGTTGATCTCGAACACCCGCTCAAAGCCGCCAACGATCAAGCGCTTCAGGTACAGCTCGGGCGCGATGCGCAAAAACATCTGCTGGTCCAGCGCGTTGTGGTGGGTGACAAACGGCTTGGCATTGGCGCCGCCCGGGATCGGGTGCAGCATCGGTGTTTCCACCTCCAAAAAGCCGTTGTCCACCATGAAGGCGCGGATCGCACTGACGGTCTGGCTGCGCGCCTTGAAGCGCAGCCGCGCCGACTCGTCAGAGATCAGGTCGACATAGCGCTGGCGGTACTTTTGCTCCTGGTCGGCCATGCCGTGAAACTTGTCGGGCAGCGGCCGCAGGCTTTTGGTCAGCAGGCGCAGTGTGGTCACCCTGACCGACAACTCACCGGTGCGGGTTCTGAACAACAGGCCTTCGGCACCCAGGATGTCGCCCAGGTCGGTCTGCCTGAATTCGTTGTACGCGGCCTCGCCCAGGGTTTCGCGGTTGACGAAGAGCTGGATGCGGCCATGGTCGATGCTGCCGGCCGGGCCAAACGAGCCATCCTGCAAGGTGGCAAAACTGGCCTTGCCCATCACCCGCTTCAGCATCATTCGGCCGGCCACCACCACCGGCACCGCCATCGGCTCCAACTGCTCGTTGGGCAAACCGGCGTATTGCTGCTGCAGCACCGAGGCCTGGTGGCGCGGTTTGAAATCATTTGGAAACACCGCCACGCCGGCCGCCTTGGCCTGGACGCGCAGCACGGCCAGTTTTTCGCGCCGCTCGGTGGTCAGCTTGTTGTCGTCGGTGTCGGGCGGCGCGGTGTCGGTGGTCATGGGGCAGCGGTGGTGGGGTCACACGGTGGAAAAGCGCAAATTGTAGGCAGTGCTTTTTGGGTGGCTGGCGCAGCGGCCGGGCTGGCCGGGGCCTGGGCAATAATCAAAGGCTTCCATGCACCTGCATCCGCCCGCCATCACCGACCGCAAGGTCCGCTTCGCGCTGGCGGGTTGTGGCCGCATCGCTGCCAACCACATGGACGCGATCAACCGCCATGCCGACCGGGCTGAGCTGGTGGCCGTCTGCGACAGCGACCCAGCCGCCTTGGCTGCAGCGGTGCAGCGCACCGGCGCCCCGGGTTTTGCGCAATATGGCCAGATGCTGGCGCAGGCGCCTTCGTTGGGCGTGGACTGCGTGGTGCTCGCCACGCCCAGCGGCCTGCATGCCCGGCAAGTGACCGAGGCCGCCCAGCACAGCCTGCAAGTGATGACCGAAAAGCCGATGGCCACCCGCTGGGCCGATGGCCTGGCGATGGTCAAGGCCTGTGACGAAGCCCGGGTGCGGCTGTTTGTGGTCAAGCAAAACCGCCGCAACCGCACGCTGCAGTTGCTGCGCCAGGCCATCGCCGCCGGACGCTTTGGCCGCATCTACATGGTGACGGTGAATGTGTTCTGGAGTCGTCCGCAAAGCTATTACGACTCGGCCGCCTGGCGCGGCACCTGGGAGTTTGACGGCGGTGCGTTCATGAACCAGGCCAGCCATTACATCGACCTGCTGGACTGGATGGTGGGCCCGGTGGAAAGCGTGATGGCCTACACCGGCACCTTGGCGCGCGACATCGAGGTGGAAGACACCGGCGTGGCGGCGCTCAAGTGGCGCAACGGTGCGATGGGCTCGGTCAACGTGACGATGCTGACGCACCCGAAAAACCTGGAAGGCTCGATCACGATCCTGGGCCAAACCGGCAGCGTGCGCATCGGCGGCGTGGCGGTGAAACAGATCGAGCATTGGGCGTTTGCCCAGCCGCATGCGATGGATGCGCAGCTCGATGAGGCCAGCTACCAGACCACGTCGGTGTACGGTTTTGGCCACCCGCTGTACTACGACAACGTGATCCGCACCTTGCGCGGTGAATGCGAGGCCGAGACCGATGGCCGCGAGGGGCTGAAGAGCCTGGAGCTGCTGATCGCGATGTACCGCTCGGCGCGCGATGGCACCCGGGTCAGCCTGCCGCTGGAATACTGAAGATGGCGGCCACCACCATCCATCCGTCGGCCATCGTCGATGACGGCGCCCAGCTTGGCGAGGGCTGCCGGGTCTGGCACTTTGCCCACATCAGTGCCGGCGCACGCATCGGCAGCGGCTGCTCATTCGGCCAGGGGGTGTACGTGGGCAACGATGTGCTGATCGGCAACAACGTCAAGATCCAGAACAACGTGTCGGTGTACGACGCGGTGAGCCTGGAAGACGATGTGTTCTGCGGCCCCAGCATGGTGTTCACCAATGTGCACAACCCACGCGCGGCGGTGGTGCGCAAGGCCGAGTACCGGCGCACGGTGGTCCAGCGCGGCGCCACGCTGGGTGCCAACTGCAG
>JANOBL010000898.1:0-6575 GCA_031411635.1 Betaproteobacteria bacterium | reverse complement strand
TTTGGCGATGGTGATCCGGTGCGGCTGGTGGAAAGCGACGGCGAGGAGCACGAGGCCGAACGCGCGCTGGCCTTCATCCAGGGCCTGCGCGCGCAAGGCGGCGCGGTGGCCGACGACCGAACCAGCGGCCAGACCAGGTTCAGTGATTTTGCAATCCTGTACCGGGCCAACCATTTAGCGCGAGCCTTCGAGAAAAAGCTGCGCTCAGCCAACATCCCGTACAAGGTGTCGGGTGGGCAGAGTTTTTTTGACCGGGCCGAGATCAAGGACTTGTGCGCCTGGTTGAGATTGCTGGTCAACCAGGACGACGACCCGGCGTTTTTGCGCGCCGTCACCACGCCCAAACGTGGCATTGGCCACACCACGTTGGGCAAGCTGGGTGAGTTTTCGGCCCGCTACAAGATCAGCCTGTTCGAGGCCTTGTTCTCCAAGGCGCTGGCAGCGCATGTGGGCGCCAAGGCGATCGAGTCACTGCACGAGTTTGGCCGCTACGTGAATGACCTGGAATACCGCGCCAACCGCACAACCGGCGCCGACGATGCCAAGGCGCTGCTGCTGGAGTGGCTGAAAGACATCCGCTACGAGCAACACCTGCACGACAGCGAAGACAGCGAGAAGATCGCCGCCAACCGCTGGACCAATGTGCTGGACATCATAGCCTGGATGGCGCGCCGCTGCGGTGGTGAGCAACGCAGCGACGGTGGGCTGATCGAGGGCGAAAAACAAACCGTGCTGCAGGTGGCGCAGACCATCAGCGTGATCATCAGCCTGGCCGAGCGCGACCAGGAACAAGACGTGGTGACCTTGTCCACCTTGCATGCCAGCAAAGGCCTGGAGTGGCCGCATGTGATGCTGGTGGGCGTCAACGAGGGGCTTTTGCCGTTCAAGGCCGATGCCGACGAGATGACCGCCACCCGGCTGGAAGAAGAGCGCAGGCTGATGTACGTGGGCATCACCCGCGCCCGCAGCACGCTGGTGGTGAGCACGCTGCGGCGGCGCAAGAAAGGCCGCGACACCGTGCAGGGCATCCCCAGCCGGTTCATCGCGGAGATGAAGCTGCACGAGGCATCAACCCGCGAAGACCCCCGCGAAAAACTCAAGCGTATCCGGGCCGAGCTAGAGGCCAAGATCGCGGCTGCCAAGCCGGTTGAACCTTGATGGCGCCGGACTGGCGCCAGGCCTTGGCCGACACAATGCGCGGCGCGGGGCGACCGGCCTGATCAAGGGCGGCGGCGGTGGTGGCTGCCCGATCCTGGTGTTGGGTCTTCGAAAGGAACTGTATGTTGACGAGTGATGCCACCGCAGGCCCGAGCGCCGCAACGGACTTTGTTGCCCACGTGGCTGGCCGGCGCTTCGCAACCGTGCTGGCCGATCCACCCTGGCAGTTTCAAAACCGAACCGGCAAGGTGGCGCCCGAGCACCGGCGTTTGAACCGCTACGGCACGATGACGCTGGATGACATCAAGGCACTGCCGGTGGCCGACGTCTGCGCACTCACTGCCCATTTGTACCTGTGGGTGCCTAACGCGCTGCTGCCCGATGGCCTGGCGGTGCTGGCCGCCTGGGGCTTCCAGTACAAGAGCAACATCGTCTGGCACAAGGTGCGCAAGGACGGCGGGCCGGATGGCCGTGGCGTGGGCTTCTACTTTCGCAACACCACCGAGCTGATCCTGTTTGGCGTGCGTGGCAAAAACGCCCGCACGCTGCAACCGGGGCGCAGCCAGGTCAATATCCTGTGCACCCAAAAGCGGGAGCACTCCCGCAAGCCTGACGAGGCCTACGGCCTGATCGAGCGTTGCAGCCCGGGGCCTTGTCTGGAAATGTTTGCACGCGGTGCGCGGCCCGGCTGGTCGGCCTGGGGCAACCAGTCGAAAGACTACTTTCCAAGCTGGGACACCTATGCCAACCATTCCCAGGTCAAAAGGGCCGACCCAGCCTTGCCGGTTGAAGCCAGCCTCTTTTGAGCGGCATCACAAGCGGTAGTCGTTGCGCTGTGCCAGGTCGTCCGACAGGTATTGCATGAACTCGATCTGCACCAGGTCATCGGCCTGGTAGTACAGGCTTTGGCGGTGCGGATGCCGGCCACCCGGGTGGTCTGGCTCGTGGCCGGCGGCGCGCAGCCTGGCCTGCAGCGCGGCCAGATCGGGCACCACGATGCCCAGGTGCTTGACACCCACCGCATGCGATTGCCAGTGCACCGGCTGGCCCTCGCCGCCTTCCTGCAGCGCGATGTAGTGCTGCGCGCTGCCCAGGTGCAGCCAGCGGATCGGTTTGCCAAACCAGTCCATGCGGCCTTCACCACGTACCTGCCAGGAGGGCAGCGCGGCTTGCAGAAACTGCAGCACCGGCTCGATCCGGCTGACGGTGATGTTGGCGTGTTCAAGGTATTCACTGGGCATGGTTTGCTCCTGGGTTGACGTGGCGGCAGGCATACTGTGCAAGTTAAAGTAAACTTGAAGTCAAGCCCCCTGATCCAGCGTGGGCTTTTTCCAATCCCACAGCACGAGCTGCCCATGCCGACCAGCCAGAACACCAGCCACAACACCAGCCACAACACCGGCGACAACCCCTGGATCACTATCGGCGATCTGGCGCGCCGTGCTGGTGTGGCCGCCAGTGCACTGCGGTTTTACGAAGAGCAGGGCTTGATCACCGGCGCCCGCAGCAGCAGTGGCCGGCGCCAATACCCACGCCATGTGCTGCGCCGGGTGGGGTTTATCCGGGCGGCGCAGGCACTGGGCCTGGGCCTGGCCGAAATCCGCGCCACGCTGCAGGGCCTGCCCGACGAGCGCACACCCACCAAGGCCGATTGGGAGCGGCTGGGCCGGGCCTGGCAACCCTTGATCGATGCACGCATCGCCGCACTGCAGCGGCTGCGGGACCGGCTGGCGTCGTGCATAGGCTGCGGTTGCCTGTCGCTGAAATCCTGCGCGCTGTACAACCCGCAGGACCAGGCGGCGGCGCAGGGGCCGGGCGCGCGGTTTCTGGGCGCAGGGGGTGCAGATCAGCGCGTTGCCATGTAAGCCGCATACAGCGCCGGCTGCTGGTCGCGCAAACTTCGGCGCCCGGCAATCAACTCGTGGTGCCGGCCCTGGCGCTCCAGACCCAGCAGCGCCACCAGCAGCCTGAACACCCGCTCGGGCGCGCTGTCTTGCCCGCTGCGGGCTTCGCGCAACAACGGCAGCAGCGCGGGCTGCTCGGTCAGCAGCCAGGCCGGAAACCAGGCCAGCGCATGCACGCCATCGTCAGCGCCAGCATCAAACTGGTTTTGATAACGCCGCAACAGCCGCGACAGCAGCGGATCGGCCACTTCGGCCGCCACCACGGCCAGCCGTGGCGGCGCCAGCCAGGCCAGCTCGGCCAGCAAGGGCCAGACGCTGTCCAGCCCGTCGCTGCGGTAGCGCGCCACCGCCATCCAGCCCAGCGGTGCCGGGATGCGGCGCCACGATGCGATGCGTTGCACCGCCTGCGCGGCGGCGCTGGCATGGCCGGCGCGCAGCCACAGCGCGGCGGCATGGTCGTCGGCGTGTGCGGGGTCAAACGGCAGCGGCGCAGCGCGCTCGGCCAGGCCGCGCCACAGCGGCGCCAGCCAGGCGGCAGCGCTGGCCCCCAATTGCTGCTGTGCCGCCGGCAGCACCAGCCGCTCAAGCTGCCCACGCGCCTGGGCGGCGTCGGCAGTGTGGGTGAAAGGCGTGGTGTTGGCGCCGCCGGCCAAGACATCGATCAGCACCTGCAGCGTGCCCAGCGCTGCATGCCGGGCATCAAAGTCGGCCAACACTTGCCAGGCGCTGGCCGCAGTGCTGCAGTCGCGGCGCAGCAGCGCGTCCAGCACATCGTTGCGCAACATGGTGTCGCGGCTGTGCTCAAACAGGTCAAGCTGCGGTGGGAAATGGCTTGTCATCGTGTTGGCCTCAAGGCTATCAGACGGGCCACAGCAGCCGCACGCACAGGCCGCTGCCACCGTCCGGCGCATCGCCCAGCGCCAGGTCAATGCCGTGCCGGCCGCAGATCTCGCTGACGATCGCCAGGCCCAGGCCGCTGCCGGCCTGCTGTGCACCCGCCACCCGGTAAAAGCGCTCCAGCACCCGCGCCCGCTGATCGGCCGGGATGCCGGGCCCGTTGTCCAGCACCTGCAGCCACGCACGCTGCTGCTGCAGGCCGACACTGACTGTCACCCGGCCGCCCACCGGGGTGTAGACGATGGCGTTGTGCACCAGGTTGCTGATCATCTCGCGCAGCAAGACCTGCTCGCCGCGCACCGGCACCGGCTGCTGGCCCTCGTAGCCCAGATCGATTTTTTTGCCACGCGCCACCGCCAGCAGATCGAAGCTCAGGTCGCGCGCCAGCGCGGCCAGGTCAAAGTCTTGCACCGCCAGCGCCTGGCCAGGCTCGCTGCGCGCCAGCACCAGCAACTGGCTCACCAGCCGGCCGGTGGCATCGGTGGTGTCGTGCAGCCGGCGCACCACGCTGCGCATCGTGGCCAGGTCGGTTTGCATCAGCGCCTGGTCCACCTGCGCGCGCAGCACCGTCAGCGGTGTTTTCAACTGGTGAGAGGCGTTGGCGACAAAACGCACCTGGGCCTCGGCCAACTGGCGCTGTCGCTCGGTGTGGGCGTTGATCGCGTGGATCAGCGGCGCCACCTCGCGCGGCACGGCGCGGGTGGCTATCGGCGTCAGGTCGTGGGCGCCGCGCCGGCGCACCTGGTCGCGCAACAGCTTGAGTGGTGCCAGGCCCTGGCGCACGCCCAGCGCAATCAGCCCGGCGGCGCTGGCGATCAGCAGCAACTGCAGTAGCGCGGCTTCCAGCACGATGCGCTGGGTGAGCTGGTGCCGGGCGTCCAGGGTTTCGGCCACCAGCACCAGCAGCCGGCGCTGCTGTGCACCATCGATCACCGTGTGCGCCAGCGCCACCACCCGCACGGCCTGGGTTTTGTAGACCGCGTCGTAGAACAGCGGCGTATCACCCAAAGGCGGGCCGGTGGGCCCGGCCGGTGCGGGCAGGTCTTGGTAGCCGGTGATGTGCCGGCCATCGCTCAGGTGGGCCACGCGGTAGAAGATGCGATCTTGCGCATCGGTGCGCAGCATCTCCAGCGCGGCATAGGGCAGGTCGGCCACCAACTCGCCGTCGACCAGGCCGATGCGCTCGCTGATCACCATCGCCGAGCCCAGCAGCGTGCGGTCGTAGGCCTGGTGCGCCTGCGCCAGGCTGCGCAGGTAGCTGGCCGCCGAGCCCAGCAGCCACAGCCCCAGCGTGGGCACCAGCAGCCAGCGCAGCAGCAGGCTACGCAGGCGCATCGTCGCTGGCCTCCAGCACATAGCCCAGGCCGCGCAGCGTGTGGATGGCCGCACCGCTGCCGGCCAGCCGGCGCCGCAGCCGGTGCACGTACACCTCCAGCGCATCGTGGCTCAGCACCGCATCGCTGGAGCGCAGCCGCTCGGCAAGCAGGTTTTTGCTGACCGGCTGGCCGGCATGGTTGATCAGCGATTCCAGCAGCGCATGCTCACGCGGCGGCAAGTCGTCCAGATGGCGTCCGGCAATCGCAAAGCGGCGCGACACCGTGTCAAACGCCAGCGCTGCCACCTGCAGCACCGAATGCACTGCGCCCAGGCTGCGCCGGTGCAGCGCCCGCAGCCGGGCCACCAGCTCGGTCAGCGCAAAAGGCTTGGCCAGGTAGTCGTCGGCGCCGCTGTCCAGGCCCAGCACCCGGTCGTGGGTGTCGCCGCTGGCTGTCAGCACCAGCACCGGCACCTTGTCGCCGCGCTGGCGCAGCCGGCGCAGGATTGCGATGCCGTCCAGCCGCGGCAAGCCCAGGTCCAGGATCAGCACATCAAAACTGTGCTGCTGCAAGACCGCATCGGCCAGCAGGCCGTCGCTGCGCGCATCCACTTGCATGCCCAGCGCGCCCAGCGATTGGGTCAGCGTCTGCACCAGGGGCAGGTGGTCTTCGATCAGCAGCACATGCATGGGGCCTCTTCGTCCGTTGCAATCATCACCGCTGCAGCGGCCGATGAATAATGAATGATGACGCGTGGCTTCGCCAGCGCATGAAGTGGCGGTTCATCTTTCATCGTCTGGCGCGCAGCGCCAACGTCATTGTTCATTCGGACACCTAAAAGCCAACGGCATGCCGATCAAGCGCCGGACGATCACAAGCGCGTTGCTGGGCCTGGCGGCGGCACCGGCCGGGCATGCCGCCGCGCCGCGCCGCAGCATCAACGTGCTGGCCACCACCGATCCCGCCGCGGCGTTGGCCTTCAACGCCGATTTTGAGCAGCGCCATCCGGGCTGGCGGGTCGATTTTCAGTCGCTGGGCAGTGTGGAACTGGTGCAGCGCTATCTGGCCGAGGGCGAGGCCTGGGCCGATCTGCTGTGGAGCTCGGCGATGGACTTGCAGATCAAGCTGGTCAACGATGGCCATGCGGCGCGTTACGACAGCCCGCACCTGCCGCACTTGCCACGCTGGGCGGTGTGGAAGCAAGAGGCCTACGGCAGCAGCAGCGAGCCGGTTGCGCTGGTCTACCACCGGCAGTTGTTGGGGCCGGCCGCGCTGCCGGCCAGCCGCGGCGCGCTGGCCG
>JANOBL010000897.1:0-1967 GCA_031411635.1 Betaproteobacteria bacterium | reverse complement strand
GTCGGGAAACGCTCGTCGAGGAATTCCAGGATCGCCAGCGACTGCGTCAGCGGCGTGCTCGGCTGCCCGGGGCCGTGGTCCACCAGCGCCGGAATCGCGCCCATCGGGTTGATCTTCAGGAAGGCCTCGCTGCGCTGTTCGCCGGCGTCGAGGTTGACGTTGTGCTCGCGCGGCGTAACGCCCTTCAGGTTGAAGGCGACACGCACGCGGTAGGTCGCGGAGGTGCGCCAGAATGAGAAGAGTTCGAAGCGGTCAGCAGTGGTCATCGGGTCTCCTGGAATGGCGGGTGGGACGGCGTCGCGGGTCTTTGGGCTATCGACCTGATCGTGGGCGTTGGTCGGATCATGCGACTTCTATACAAACTGGTCCATAATGTAGCGCATGTCGAAACAACCTGCAGTTGCCCGAACGCCCCTGGGCCGCCCGCGTGGCTTCGACGCCGAAGCCGCGCTGCGCGTAGCTGTGGACGTGTTCTGGCAGCACGGCTACGAGGCCACTTCGCTCGACGCCCTCAGCCACGCGATGGGGCTCAGCCGGTCGAGCTTTTATGCCTGCTTCGGTTCGAAACACGCCCTGCTGATGACGGCGGTGCAGCGCTACGCCGACGATCGCTATGCGGTGCTGACCGAGCGTGTGGCGTCCTGCGCCGACCCCCGTGAAGCCGTGCGCCAGGTGCTCGCCGCGATCGCGGATGTCGATGGCGGTACCCGCGGCTGCCTGTTCGTGAACGCGGTCGCCGAACTGGCGCCGGGCGACAACGAGCTGGTGGCGCTAGCGCAAAGACACACCGCAAGGGTCGGCAGTTTGATGACGGCCACAATGTGCCGCCTCGGTTGTTCGGAGAGCGAAGCATCCGAGCGCGCCGGCGCCTTGCTGGCGCTGGTGATGGGCGTCACCACGCTGCGCAAGACCGGCGTGCCGCCGTCGCAGCTCACGGGCTTGTTGTCCCAAGCCGAGCGTTTGATACCGAACCCAAACCTACCGAAGAGAAAGCATCCATGAACCAGCCATACCAGGTCACTCCCGTCGTCTTCATCCCCGCCTTGCTCTGCGACGAGCAGCTGTACCGTGAGGTGATTGCGGCCCTCGGCGATGCCATCGAGCCGCACGTGCTGATGTCGCCAATGCCCCGGCTGGAAGACAGCGTGGCCGACATCCTGCAGCGGGCCCCAGCGCGGTTCGCGCTGGTTGGCACATCGTACGGCGGCAACTTGGCGATGGAAGTGGCGCTGGCCGCGCCAGAACGGGTGACAGCCCTCTGGCTGATGGGATGCAACCCCGCTGCGCCGCAGGCGGGCGGCCCCGACCTGGCAGGCGGCCTGGAGGCCACGCCAGATGCCGTATTCGACATGCTGGCGGGGCTGGTCGTGCACAAGGATGCCGCCGCACAGGCAGCAATCTTCAAGGCGATGGCCAAGCGCGTCGGCGGCCCGGCCGGTGCCGCGCAGGCACGGGCGCTTGCCGTGCGGCAGGAAGCTGCGTCCCGACTCGGCGCGCTGACGATGCCGGCGTTGGTGCTGTGGGGTGAGCAAGACGCGCTGGTGCCGGTGACGGTGGGTCAAGCGCTGGCGAGAGCGCTGCCGCGTGCGCAGTTCGAAGTCTTCGAGGGATGCGGCCACTTGCCGACGCTGGAAAAGCCCGCCGCAGCGGCAGCAAGTTTTGCCAAACTGCTGAAATCGGCCAATTCACCGGCGCATTGACACGCGGCTTCATGAATGCAGATCGCCCCCCAAGCGCTCTGCCAAGTTGACCTGTGACGAACTTCCCGGAGGCTCGGTAACCTCATCGCTAAGGCTTCGCGCAAAAATAACTTGATAAAGTTTATGGAGTGTGTTCTAAAGCGGAATGCAAGTTGCATTCGTGATAGAGCAGATCGAGTCGAAGTACCGATCACTTGCGTCAGTGCTGGATGAGAGGGCGCGTCGGCATTGGGCGGCGACCGAAGCGCGGGCCTATGGTTGGGGTGG
>JANOBL010000896.1:0-1769 GCA_031411635.1 Betaproteobacteria bacterium | reverse complement strand
CACCTAACGGCCACACTGCGCGTATCGCAAAATCAGTGACAAGCCCCGGGTTTTGCCCCTTCCCCCTGCCAGGGGGAAGGCTGGGATGGGGGTATCGATGCCAGAGCTTGTGCAGTTTCGACCCCCGCCCCAACCCTCCCCCTGCCCGGGGGAGGGAGCGAAGAACGCCCGCCGCCATGCAAATCTCCATCACCGTACCTGCCCCGCGCGCGGCCTTGCGTCGACGTCTGCGCGGCTTCACGCTGATCGAGCAGATCGCGGTGATCGCAGCGGTGGGGGCCACGTCGGCGGTGGCTTTGCCGCAGTTGGTGGAAGTCCAGGCCCAGGCCGAAGCCACCGCGCTGGCCAGCCTGGCCGGGGCGGCCGGCTCGGCAATGGTGCTGAACCAGGCCGGCTGCCTGCTGACCGACCAGCGCGCCGTGCCGGGCAAATGCCTGCATGTCCAGCGCTGCGAGCAAGTCAGCGCGCTGTTGATGACCGCGCTGCCGGCGGGTTACCGCATTGCCCAGAACGGCATCGTCAGCACTGGCACTTGCAGCGTGGTGCAGCTCAGCACCGGCCAATCGGCCGGGTTTTACAGCGCCGGCACCGGGCTCTGAGCAAGCGCGGTTCAGCGCGGCTGCAAGCGCTGCAATTCTTCCAGCGTATTGGCGTTGAAAAACGCATCGGCGTCGTCAAACACCACGGTGGCGCAGCGGTGCTGGCGGGTCCAGCGGTCGATCTTGCGCTGGCCGCCGTGGGTAAAAGCCACCAGGCTTTCAATCAAACCGGCTTGCAGCAAGCAAAACACCGGCTGCACTTGCAGTTGGCTGTCTTCCAGCGTGGCGGCCATCGCGATCTGGGCCTCTTCGGCCACCAGCGCTGCGGCCAGCCTGGCCACCAGATCGGCGGGAAAGTTCGGCGTGTCGCAGGGCACGGTCACCAGGTACGGCGTTTCGCAATGTTCCAGTCCCGCCAAAAAGCCGGCCAGCGGACCGGGGTAGTCGGCCAGCGCATCCGGCCACACCGGCACGCCCATCGCATCGTAAGCACCCAGGTTGCGGTTGGCGTTGATCATCAGGTGGCCCACTTGCGGCCCCAGGCGCAGTACCGCATGCATCGCCAGCGGCAGGCCCAAATGGTTTTGCAGGCCTTTGTCGATGCCGCCCATGCGGCTGCCGCGGCCACCGGCCAGCACCAGGCCGGTGATGTCTTCGGGGGGGATCGCCATTCAGGTCTCCAGCAGGTCAAAACCCTGGGCTTCCACCTGCATGAAGGCACGGGTCAAGCCCGCCACGGCACGCCAGATTTCAGCACGCGGGTGGGCCAGCACCGCATCACAAAGCTTGTCCACCCAGGGCTGCAAATGGGCGCGGAAAAAGCGGCGTTGCTGCGCCAGATTGCACAGCGCCACATCGTCACCGGCGATCAGCCAGCGCATCACCTCAAACTCAAACGCGATGTGGTCCTCGGTTTCCAGGCGCTGGGCGTCGCGGGTCAGGCCCAAGCTGGCCAGGTCGGTGCGCAGCAGGGCCAGCGGGCGCTCATTGAGAAAACCGGTCAGGTAAAACGAGCCGTAGGCAAACACCTCCGGCCGGCCCACCCCGTGAAACAGCGCCCCGTGCTCGGCCGCTGCGGCTTGCACCGTGGTGGCACGCAGTGTGGCCACCAACTCGCCCCACGGCGCCTCCAGGTGGCCACCGGGTTGCGGCGCTTGTGTCACCGCCACCTGAAACTGCTGCAACAGCGCCGCATCGGGCGGCGCCAGCCACAGCCCGGCCAGCAAGCCG
>JANOBL010000895.1:0-6600 GCA_031411635.1 Betaproteobacteria bacterium | reverse complement strand
GGTGGCTGGGCCAACGGCCTGGCCAGCATCAGCGCCCGCCACCAGGTCGGCAGGCCCGGCGCGCCGGTGGCCGAGGCGGCGCTGACCGTGCACGCCGCACCGGTGGACGCCGACGGCGTGAGCCTGGCCAGCAGCGCGGTGGCCGCCAGCACACCGCTGCGCTACGTCCGGCTGCGCTTGTCCAACGCCTACGGCAGCGCCCGCTCGGCGCTGCAGGTGCCGGTGGTGGCCGAATACTGGAGCGGCAACGCCTGGGTGCTCAACAGCGCCGATAGCTGCACCACCCTGGCCGCCGGCAACGTGGCGCTGTCCAACCCACGCAGCGCCGCCGGCTCCGTGAGCAGCGCCACCAGCAGCGCCAGCGCGATCAGCCTGGCCACCGGCAGCGGCACCCTCACCCTGGCCGCACCCACGCCTGCCGGCAGCAGCCTGAGCCTGGACCTGGCGCTGAACCTGGGCAGCACCAGCGCCGACCAGTCCTGCCTGGCCAGCCACCCCACCACCACCGGCGCTGCCAAACCCTGGCTGCGGGCGCAGAACGGCAGTTGCGCGGCCACAGCCGACCGCGACCCAGCGGCACGCGCCAGCTTTGGCCTGTACAGCCCCGAATCACGCAAGACCGTGCATGTGCGCGAGATCTTCTGATCGGGCGCACCGCCCCCAGCACGGCTTCACGATGGTGGAGTTGATCGCCGTGCTGATGCTGGTGGGTGTGCTGGCGGTGGTGGCGCTGCCGCGTTTGGAGGGTGCGCTGGCCTTGCGCAGCAGCGGCTGGCGTGATCAGGTGCTGGCCGGCCTGCTGCAGGCCCGCACCCTGGCCCAGGGCCACCGCCGGCTGGTGTGCGCCGCGCTGACCACCGGTGAGCTGCGCCTGACGATGGCCAGCGCCAACCCGGCCAGTGGCTGCAGCAATACGCTGGCCGGGCCGGACGGTGATGCGCGCTGGGCCTTTGACAGCAATGGCATCACCTTGACCGTCAACCCGGCCGGCACGCTGTACTTTCAGCCCGACGGCCGCATCACCAGCGACGGTGCCGGCGCCAGCGCGGTGAATGCCACGGTCAGCCTGACCGGCGAGACCAGCTTGCAGCTCATCGGCGAGACCGGCCATGTTCAATAAGCGCAATTCGCGGCTTTCTCGGCCTGCGCGGCCTGCGCGGCCCGCGCGGCCCGCACGCGGCTTCACCTTGCCCGAGGCGATCCTGGCGATCGTCGTGATCGGCATCGGCCTGACCGGCGTGATGCTGGCCTTCAGCACCGTGGCGCGCAGCAGCGCCGATCCGGTGCTGCGCAAGCAGATGCTGGCGATTGCGCAAGAGCTGATGGAGGAGATCACGCTCAAGCCTTATGCCGTGGCCGCCAACAGCGCACCCGCCGGCTGCGCCCGCGACACCTACAACGACTTGAGCGATTACCACGGCTACAGCGCGGCCAACATCTGCACCGTGGACGGCGTGGCGATAAGCGCCTTGGCCGGCTACAGCGTCAGCGTCAGCGTGGCCACCGGCACACTGGTGGGCGTGACGGCCGCCAAGGCCATCACCGTGACCGTCAGCCACAACAGCGAGAGCCTGGCGCTGAAGGGCTGGCGCACCGATTACGCTTCGCCATGAAGCCGCAAAACCAGGGCTTCACGCTGATCGAGATGATCGTCACCTTGGTGTTGTTTGGCATCATGGGCGTCACTTTGACGGTGTTTTTCAAGCCCGCGTTCGACACCTGGATCGGGCTGCGCACCCGCAGCGCCTTGGCCGCCGAGGCCGACCAGGCGATGCGCCGGATGCTGCAGGATGTGCGGGTGGCGGTGCCCAACTCGCTGCGCACCCCGGGCACTGATTGTTTTGAGCTGGTGCCCACCACCGGCGGTGGGCGCTACCGCACCGACATCGACACCGCGGTGGCCGGCGCCGCAGCGGTAGACCCAGCCGCCACCACCGCCAGCCTTGACGTGCTGACACCGATCAGCAGCTTGCCGGCGGTGGGCGATTGGGTGGTGGTGGACAACCAGAATCCGGGCGACGTGTACAGCGGCGCCAACCGCAGCGCGATCACCGCGATCAGCACACCGGCCGCGGCACTGGGCCGGCACCGGCTGGCGATCAACGCGCTGCAGTTTCCGCTGGGCTACGACGGCGCGCGTTTTGCGCTGGTGCCCGATGCGCAAAAGGCGGTGTTCTATGTTTGCAGCGGCGCCAGCAGCACGCTGGACAGCAACGGCAATGCGCCGGGCGTGTTGTACCGGTTGAAGAACTACGGCTTCAATGCCAGCGCGCCCGGCGCCTGCCCGGCCACCACCGGCGCCGATGTGCTGGCCGTGGGTTTGCGCTCTTGCCGCTTTTTGTACACCGCCAACCAGGGCGCCACGCAGCAAAGCGGCTTTATCTCGGTGCAGCTTGAGTTCACCCGCAACAGCGAAACCACCAGCCTGGTGTTTGGCGCCCACGTGGACAACACACCATGATCCACCGGGCCAAGCTGCAGGGCCTGGGCGCCGTGGCGGTGATCGTGGTGCTGGTGGCGCTGTCGGCGCTGGCGGCGGCGGTGCTGCGCCTGGCCCAGCAAGGCAGCAGCACCACCGCGCAGGACGTGCTGTCCACCCGCGCCGGTGTGTCGGCGCGCAGCGGCGTTGAATGGGGCCTGTACCAGGCGCTGAAGGGCACCTGGACCACCTGCAGCAGCGCCAGCCAGACGCTGGACCTGGCGGCGGTGGACGGCGGCGAGATGCGGGTGACGGTGAGCTGCGATTCACGCAGCTTCAACGAGGGCGAAACCAGCCCCGGTGTGCCGCGTGTGGTGCGCATCTACACCATTGATGCGGTGGCTTGCAACAGCAGCAGTGCCGCCACTGCTTGCCCGGACGCCAGTGCCGCCACGCGCACCGGCTACGTCGAGCGGCGGCGCCAGGTGCAGGCGGTGAACTGAAAAATCAATGCACCGCCGCTGGCTCGTCGGTCCGCCCAGCGGCCCGGGCATCGACCAACAACCAGCCCAGCAGGATCAAGGCCGCCGCGCTGCCCACCGGCAACAACAGCGCCGACAGCCCCACCCAGCCCACCACCGAGCGCTGCATGCGGCGCGCCGCAATGCCCAGAAACACCCAGTGCAACGGCAGCGCCAGCGCGATCAGCAAACCGGTGCCCACGGTGCGTGGCACCGACGCCGCGGTGGCGTGCACCCAGGGTGGCAAAAACATCGCGATGCCACCCAGGGCTGCCAGCAAGGCCAGCGCAGCATCGATCAACGCGCGTTGGGCTGAAGGGGTGCGCATGGCAAAGCTCCGGGCATCAGGGAACTGTCATTCTGCGCCCAAGCCGGCCGCTGCGGGGCTTGCCGATCCAGCCGATTCAGCCCCCAAAGCGGATGCGCGTGGCCTCCAGCACGGTGCGATCGGCCGACAACACCCCTTCCACCTTCAGCGTGCCGGCATAGCCCACAAGCTGGGCGGCGCTGCCTTTGTCAAACACCACATCGCTGCGGGCATAGCTCACCGTGGTCCCGCGCAGCACAAAACGGCGTTTGGCGGTGTCCAGGTTGCTCAGGCTGCCGTTCAGCTCAAACGTCTTCGCGGCGCTGGCCTGCACCTCGGTGGCCAGCAGCACACCACCCACCAGCGTGCCACTGACCTCCACCCGGGCGCCCAGCACCAGGCGGCCGCTCACTTTGGCCGCTTGGCTGTCCACCGTCACGCCGTCCACCACAAAGCGGGTGGCCGACAACAGCGCCGACACCAGGCCGTCCAGCCGGGCCCCGGCACGGTCGCTGGGTGGATGCTCGCTGGCCTGCTGGGCGCTGACCACCCAGCGGCCGGTGCTGTCGGTGTCGGGCTGCAGCTTGAGCTTGACCTGGGCATCGGTGGCCGGGGCGCTGCCCAGGCTGGCGTAGCTGTAGGTCTGGCTGCCGAGCGTGAAGGTCTTGGCCTGGGCATCCACCGTGGCCACCGTGCCGCTGACACGGTAACCCGTGCTGGGCCCGGCCGGGCCGATGCGGGTGGCGGCCCAGCTTGCGCTGTTGCGGTCGTAAAAGCCGTACACCTCCACCCATTGGCCCACCGCCACGGCGGCCAGGCCACCGGTAAAGCGCTCGTCAAACACCGTGGCGCTGGAGATCGTCACCGCCTGGCCCAGCACGGTCAGGCCGCTGCCGGCAGTTGCCACCCGGTCCACCGGCCCGACCAACGCCCGCTGCGTGACCACCGATTGCGCCACCGCCGCGCTGCTGCCATCGGCGCTGCTGCTGATCGGGCCGGCGCTGATCTGCACCACCATGCCCAGCGCCAGCGTGCTGCGCTGCAGGTTGAGGCCGTCGTCGTCCTGCACCTGGGCAGCGGCTTCGTCAAAATGCACGCCGTTGACGATGATCGAGCCAAAGCCCGAGATTGCGCCCTGTGCATACGAGCCAGTGCCCTCGCTGCCCACACCGCCACCGCAGCCACCCAGCACCCCGGTGAGCAGCGCGGCCAGGCCGGCGCACAGCAGTGCACCGCAAAACGCCGCCAGGTCCGGCAGGTAGTTGAGGCCGTGCTGCAGCAGGCGCCGCCAGCGGGATATCGGGACGGGGACGGGGGCGGGTGTGATCGACAAGCTCATGGCGGGGGTTCCGGTGCGGCGGCGGCCGAAGGGGTTTCGGGCTGCGCAAACGTGTAGAGGCCCAGCCGCACCCGGTGGCGCGCTGGCAGGGACTCGGCGTTGTTGCTTGCGTTGTTGCTTGCGTTGTTGGTTGCGTTGTTGGTTGGTATGGCGGCGGCATCCCGCGCCACCAGTCGCTCCAGCACCGGCACCAGCGCGTCCAGCACCGCCTGCCACTGGCCACTGGCCAACTGGCGAAACTCGGCCAGCGACGCGTCGCTCAGGCCATCGGCAAACACCGCCTGCTCCAGGTGGCGGCGGTCGTCGTGCAGCAGGTTGTCCACTGCAGCGCTCAGGTGGCTGCCCACGTTGCGGCCCAGCACCGCCGCCAGCCGGCCGGCATCACCCTGCGGCACAAAGGCCTCGCGCAGCAAGCGCACCGTGTCGAGCGCGGTGTCGTGGCCGGCCAGGCCCAGGCGCAGCAGCTCGTCCAGCAGGCTGCGTGGGTGCACATCCCGGGTGATGGCCTGGGCCAGGCTTTCGAAGCTGGGCACAGGGCCCTGGCGTGGCAGCTCGGCCGGGGAGCCGCGCCGGTCGCAATACACCGGATCGGTGCGCCAGTGCGTGAACAGCTCGCTGGCATGCGAGCGCGACGCGGGCTGCAAGTGCGCCTGGCCGTCGCGCAGCGCAGTGATCAATCGCGACACCTCGCGCCGGTGGATGCCGGTGGCGGTGGTGATGCGGCTGACGCGGCGGTGCGGCGGCAGATCGGCATGGCTTTGGTCGGCGGCGTGCACCAGCGCCTGCTTCAGCAACTCGTCCAACGTGGCATGCGGGATGCCGCGCGCCACCGCCAACCGCGCCAGCGGGCCCAGCACCTGGCGCAAGGCCTGAGTCAGCGCGTCGGCGGGGGTGGTGGGCAAGGAACTGGCAGACACGGTGCAGCCGTCATCGCGCAGCAGCAGCAGGCAAGCGCGTCACTGAAACGCTATTCAAACGTCACCTGGCTGGCCTGCACCAGCTTGCGGGTGCTGCCCACGGCGCCCTGCACCTGCACTTTGCGGCCCACCAGCAGATCGGCCACGCTGCCGTTGACATAGGTGGTGGCATCGCCGTAGCTGACCGTCACATTGCGCACCACAAAGGTCTTGGCGCCGGGCGTGGCGGCGGTGATGGCGCCAAAGAGCTGCAAACGGTGCTTGTCGTCGCCCTGGTGCCGGCTTTCCAGCTCAACCCGGGTGGCCACCAGCACGCCGTTGCTGACGCTGCCCTGCACCTCCACCTCGGCACCCAGCACGATGCCGGCCGTGCCATCGGGAAAGCTGGCCGCGCTGGCATCCACCACCAGGCCGTTGACGGTGAACGCGGTGGCCGACGTGAACGCGGTGATGCTGCCGCGCACCTGCGCCGCCAGATGGTCGGCCGGCGGCGTGACCGGCTTGACGCCCAGCGACAAGGCCACCCAGGCGCCGTTGCTGGGTGTGATGTCCAGCAGCACCCGCAGGTTGGCGCCATTGGCCAAGGTGCTGGGTACCAGGGTGCTGGCCAGGCCGGCGTAAGAGATCAGCGCACCGCCGATGTGGAAACTCTTGGCCGTGGCATCCAGCCCCGCCACGGTGCCGCGCAGCTTGTAACGCGTGGGCGCTGTGTCGGGCTTGTCGATCCGGCTGGCGCTGATGCGGCCGGTGCTGGTATCGCTGACCACGCCGTGCACCTCGATCACATCACCGGCATTGATCGCCGACAGGCCGGCCGCCAGGCTGTCGTCAAACACCGTGCTGGCCGTGACGTCCACCGTCTGGCCCAGCACCGTGAACGAGTCGGGGCCGGGTGTGCCCGCCACCGGGCCCAGCACCCGGCTGCCAAAACGCACCGCCAGTGCCCTGGCCGTGCCGCCAACGGTGGCGCTGTCCACCTCCACCTGCATGCCCAGGCGCAGCGCCTGCTTTTGGGTGTCGCCGGAGACACCGGCATCGTCGGTGACGCTGGCGCTGCTGTCGTCAAAGCGCACGCCGTTGACGATGATCGAGCCAAA
>JANOBL010000894.1:0-2776 GCA_031411635.1 Betaproteobacteria bacterium | reverse complement strand
GCCACGCGCATCGCGCAGGAGCTGAAAAGCCCGCTGGGGCAGGTGGTTGGCTACAAGGTGCGTTTTTCCGACAAGGTGTCGCCCAATACCTACATCAAGCTGATGACCGATGGCATCCTGCTGGCGGAAACGCAGGGCGATCCGCTGTTGAGGCGCTACGACACGATCATCATCGACGAAGCGCACGAGCGCAGCCTGAACATTGATTTTTTGCTGGGGTATCTGAAGCGGCTGCTGCCGAGGCGGCCTGATTTGAAGGTGATCGTCACATCGGCAACGATAGACGCGGAGCGGTTCTCCAAGCATTTCAACGATGCACCGGTGATCGAGGTGTCCGGCCGCATGTATCCGGTGGAGGTGCGTTATCGACCGCTGAAAACCAAGGACAAGACCAAGGAAAAATCCGCCGTTCAGGAAGACGAGGACATCGAAGCGGCGATACTGGATGCCGTGGATGACCTCGCGCGTGACAGAACGGGCGGCGACATCCTGGTGTTCCTGCCGGGTGAGCGCGAAATACGTGAAGCGGCCGAACACCTGCGCAAACACGTAAGCCACCAGCCTGCATTCCGCCATGCGGAGGTGTTGCCGCTGTTCGCGCGGCTGTCGCAGGCCGAGCAGGACCGGATCTTCGACAGCCACGGCGGCAGGCGCATCGTGCTGGCCACCAACGTGGCCGAAACCTCGTTGACGGTGCCCGGCATCCGCTACGTGATCGACAGCGGGCTGGCCCGCGTCAAACGCTACAGCTACCGCACCAAGGTTGAACAGCTCCAGGTGGAGGCCATCAGCCAGGCGGCGGCCAACCAGCGAGCCGGGCGCTGCGGGCGTGTGGCCAACGGCATCTGCATCCGCTTGTACGACGAGAAGGATTTCAGCGGCCGGCCGCGCTTCACCGACCCCGAAATCCTGCGCTCGTCGCTGGCTGGCGTGATTTTGCGCATGAAGAGCCTGCGGCTGGGCACGGTGGAGCAGTTTCCGTTTCTCGAAGCGCCGCGCCCGAAGGCGATTGCCGATGGTTACGACCTGCTGGGCGAATTGAACGCGGTGGACGACGACAACGAGCTGACGACTATCGGCCAGGAACTGAGCCGCTTGCCGCTGGACCCGCGTGTGGGCCGGATGATCCTGGAAGCCCGCAACCGCGAGGCGCTGGACGAGGTGCTGATCATCGCCAGCGCGCTGAGCGTGCAGGATGTGCGGGATCGGCCGATGGAAGTGGCCCAGGCGGCGGACGAAAAACACAAGAAGTTCGATGACGAGAAGTCGGAGTTCATGGGCTACCTCAAGCTCTGGCAGTGGATTGAAGAAGGGCGTGGGGTGCATGGCCATCCGGCAGCCAAGGCCAGCCCGGGCACGCCGCCGCGCATCGACAGCCACAAGTTGAGCAATCGCCAGCAAGAGCAGCGTTTGCGCGACAGCTTTGTCAACCCACGCCGGGTGCGCGAGTGGCGCGACATCCACAGCCAGCTTCACACCGTGGTGGCCGAGCAAGGCTGGCGGCTGAACGGCAGCCCGGCCACTTACGAGCAAATCCATTTGTCGATGCTGGCCGGTTTGCTGGGCAATGTGGGTTGCAAAAGCGACGACGAGGATTGGTACCTGGGCGCACGTGGCATCAAGTTTTGGCGCCACCCGGGTGCGCACCTGAGCAAAAAGCCTGGCCGCTGGCTGATAACCGCCGAGCTGGTGGAAACCACCAGGCTGTATGGCCGGGGCCTGGCGGGTATCGATCCGTTGTGGATTCCCGGCGTGGCTGGTCACTTGTTGAAGACACAACTGCTGGAGCCGCACTGGGAGAAAAAAGCCGCCGAGGTGGTGGCACTGCAGCGCGCCACCTTGTACGGCATCGTGGTCTACAACAACCGGCGGGTGAACTTTGGCAATGTCGACCCCAGGGCGGCGCGCGAGATCTTCATCCGCGCCGCGCTGGTGGAGGACGATTGGGAAACCAAGCTGCCCTTTGTGGCCCACAACCGCAAGCTGCTGGCGCAGGTGGAAGAGCTGGAGCACAAAAGCCGGCGCCAGGACGTGCTGGTCGATGACGAGCTGATCTACGCGTTTTACGACCAGCACCTGCCGGCCAATGTGCACTCGGGCGCCACGCTGGAGCGCTGGATCAAGGACGAGAGCCGGCGCAATCCGCAGGTGCTGCAGCTCACCCGCGACGAGCTGATGCGCCACGAGGCCGCCGGCATCACCGGCAGCGCGTTCCCCAAAACCTTGCGCCTGGGCGGTGTGGACTGCGCGGTGAGCTATCTGCACGAGCCTGGCGATACCAAGGACGGCGTGACGGTGACGGTGCCGATCTACGCGCTGAACCAGGTCAGCGAGGAGCGCTGCGAATGGCTGGTGCCGGGCATGCTGGCGGCCAAACTGACGGCGCTGCTCAAGAGCCTGCACCAACGCCCCCGCACGCGGCTGGTGCCGCTGCCGGATTTTGTGGCCGGGTTCATCGCCGGGCACGAGTTTGCCCAGGGCGCGCTGATGGACGTGCTGCTGAAGGCGGTGCGCGAGCGCACACAGATCGCCGTGCAGCGCAACGACTTCAAGCTGGACATGCTGCAAGCCCACTTGTTCATGAACTTCCAGGTGGTGGACGAACATGGCCGGCAGCTCGGCATGGGCCGGCACCTGGC
This sequence comes from Betaproteobacteria bacterium, assembly GCA_031411635.1. Taxonomy (GTDB): domain Bacteria; phylum Pseudomonadota; class Gammaproteobacteria; order Burkholderiales; family Burkholderiaceae_C; genus Pseudaquabacterium. The sequence continues at coordinate 137 of JANOBL010000894.1, read as the reverse complement.
CACCTTGAAGGCCGAGCTGGGCGGGCAGGCGCGCTCGGCGTTTCAGGCGCTGGCGGCTTTGAAGTTGGGGGTGGGGGTGGCGGTGGAAAGTCCCAACCCCCATCCCAAGCTTCCCCCTGGCAGGGGGAAGGAGCCGG
>JANOBL010000893.1:0-3587 GCA_031411635.1 Betaproteobacteria bacterium | reverse complement strand
CGATGCCGCGGTTGCAATGCAGGCCCATGCTCTCGGCCAACTGGGTGTTGGGGCGGATGCCGGCGGCCATCACCACCAGGTCAGCCGGCACCTCGCTGCCGTCCTTGAACTGCACCGCCATCACGCGCCCAGCTTTGCCGTCGTCGGCATCGCCGATCAAGGCCTGGGTCTGCGCGCCGATCATGAACTTCAGGCCCCGGTCTTCCAGCGATTTGCGCAGCAGGCCACCGGCCACGTCGTCGAGCTGGCGCTCCATCAGCCACGGCATGATGTGCACCACCGTCACTTGCATGCCACGCAGCATCAGGCCGTTGGCCGCTTCCAGCCCCAGCAGGCCACCCCCGATCACCACGGCGTGCTGGTGGGTCTTGGCGGTGTTGATCATCGTCTCGGTATCGGCGATGTCGCGGTAGGCGATCACGCCTTGCAAGTCCTTGCCCGGCACCGGCAGGATGAACGGCAGGCTGCCGGTGGCAATCAGCAAACGGTCGTACTCGGCGATGGTGGTTCCGCCCTGGCCGTCTTCGGCAATCACCTGGCGCTTGCTGCGGTCCACCTTGACCACCTTGTGGCCCAGGTGCAGCGTGATGTTGTTCTCGGCGTACCAACTGATCGGATTCAGGATGATCTCGTCAATCGTCTGCTCGCCGGCCAGCACCGGGCTCAGCAGGATGCGGTTGTAGTTGGGGTGTGGCTCGGCACCAAAGACCGTGATGTTGTACAGATCGGGCGCGATCTTGATCAGCTCTTCCAGCGTGCGCACGCCGGCCATGCCGTTGCCGATCAACACCAGGTTCATTTTTTTCATGCGCTTTTCTCCTGCGGGCAAAAAGAGGGGGCTGACGCACCAGCAGCGTGCCGGTGCCGGCGAGGGGCGGGGCTAAACCGTGCGCAACCGGCGCGCAGACCAGCGGCGGCGGCACTAAGTGGGGGTGGGGTTTGCGGCACTGGGTGTGCGGCCATGCGTCCCGTCCCTCCCGTTGGGGCTTGCGGATCAGGCCGGCTTGCGGCGGCCGTCGGCGAGGTGCAGCACCCGTACGGATGTCTGCGGCCGGGTCACCGGCCCGGGTGCAGCATCACACCCGACGGGTGGTGCAATGCAGCATTCATGCCAAGGGTTGAAGTCGGGGCCGGCGTCCGGCCTTGGTATGGTCTGCCCCTCCCGTGAACCTCGGCCCCGCGCCGCAACCCGATGACCGTGTTGATCGTCAGCGCCGACAGCGTCACCGACCAAGCCCAGGCTGGAGCCTTGGCCGAGCAGTTGCGCGCCGCCGGCATGGCCGTGCTGGCCGTGGTGCCCTGCCACATGTTGGTGCGCGAAGTGGTCCGGCTTGCACCGCAATCGATCGTGGCGCTGGCCGGCGGGCATGGTGTTTCGGTGCTGGACGCGCTGACGCTGCTGGCCGCCAGTGCACCGCGCCCGGTGGTGCTGCTGGACGATTTGCTGCCGCCGGCCGATCCAGCACCCTGGCTGGACGCACAGGTGATGGCCTGGCTGCCCGGCCCAACGCAGCCCAGCAGCGTGTTGGCGGCACTGGCGCTGGGCCTGCCCCGGTTTGCCCGCCAGCAAGCCCAGGCCGGGGCCTTGCAAGCCGCGCTGGCCCGGCTGGAAGAGCGCAAATGGGTAGACCGCGCCAAGGGCATGCTGATGCGCCAGCAAAAGCTCAGCGAGGACGATGCCTTCACGCTGCTGCGCACCGCGTCGATGCAGGCCAATCTGCGGGTGGGCGAGGTGTCGCGCAGCGTGATCGAGGCCGCCCAGGCCGCCGAGGCGGTCAACCTGGCCGGCCAGTTGCGCATGCTGTCGCAGCGCTGCATCAAGGCACTGGCCTTGCGGGCCTGCGCCCCCGGCCGGGCGCGCGCCGATGAGGGCCTGGCCGAAACCCTGCAGCGCCTGCAAGCCAACCTGGATCATCTGGTGGCGCTGCAAACAGTGGGCCCGGTAGCGGCCTGCTTGAACGAGACGCTGGCCGCGTGGAAAGCCCTGCAGCAAGTGGCGCAGGCCGACACCACAGCGCGACGGCCCGCAGCAGCGCGTGCCGACACCACGCTGCTGGCGCTGGGCCAGGCCGATCAGCGGGCCGAAACCCTGCTGGGCCTGGCCGACAAGCTGACCAGCGCGCTGGAGTTGGCCAGCGGCCGGCGCAGCCTGCAGGTGGTCAACCTGTGTGGCCGGCAGCGCATGCTGTCGCAGCGCCTGGCCAAGCAGGCCTTGCTGGCCGGTTTGCTGCCGGATGATCAAGCGGCTGCCCAGGCCGCTGCCGCCGCGCTGACGATCCGCGATTTCGAGGCCACGCTGGTGGCGTTGGAGCAGATGCCACTGGCCACCGAGACCATCCGCGCCGCGCTGGCCCAGTCGCGTGGCCAGTGGCAGCGCTTGCTGGAGGGCCTGCGCCGGGCCGCCGGGCCCGATGTGGTGGGCGGCCGCGCCGCGCTGGCGCGCGAGAGCGATGCGCTGCTGGCCGGTTTTGAGCAACTCACCACGCTGTACGAGCACAGCTTGCAGGTATTGATGGGCTGAAACAAGCCCAAAAAAGTGCCTCTTTTCGCACGCTGCCGATCAGGCTGCGCAGCGGCGGCTGGCTATCATCGTTGTTAGGGGGAATCAGGTGCTGGCGCTTGCTGGTGCGCAGCGACATCCCCAGAATCAAAGCCTGCTCCACCACGGCGAACCAGCCCCCCAGTTCCAGCCCTCCTCCGCCATGAACGCTGCTCTCGTCGCGCCTGATCGCCCCGGCCCGCTCGCCGGTGGTGTGGTGGCGTTGGATCCGGCTTTCGATGCGCCGATGGCCCAATCGCTGCGTTTGCTGGCCCAGCAGCAAGGCCTGGCCTTTGGCATCAAGCAGGCCGAGGACGGCCGCTACCTGGTGGCCAATCCAGCGCTGGGTGAGTTGCTGGGCTGCGCTGCCGATCAACTGATAGGCCGCAGCGATGCCGACTTGCTGGAGCCGACACTGTCCACGTTGTTGCGCACGGCCGACCACACCGCGCTGGCGCAGGGCCAGATGCTGTCCAGCGAGCACCGGTTTGAGCTGCGTGGCGAGCGGCGCGAATTTCAAGTGCTGCGGGTGGTGGCAGCCGGCGCGGCCTTGTTTCCCGAGCGGCGGCTGATCTGCAGTATTTGGCAAGACCTGGCACCGCAACGCCAGCGCGAGGCCCAGTTGCGGGTGGCGCTGGACCAGTTGGAGCAGCAGCAAAAAGCCAACGACAACCTGCGCAGCGAGCTGGCCGACCAGGGCCTGCGCGACCAGGCCAGCGGCCTGTACAGCCGGGCCCATTTTGACGACCAGATGCGGCGCGAGCTGGATTTGTCAGCGCGTGAGCACCGCGAGTTTGCGCTGGTCTACATGGTGTTTGACGCTTTTGGCGACAAGGTGCTGGCGCTTGGTGCGCGCGCCCACGACCGTATCTGCGAGGCCATGGGCCGGCTGCTGCGTGGCAACACCCGGGCGATGGATGCGTCCTGCCGGATTGACGAAAACCACTTTGCGGTGCTGCTGTCGGGTGTGGGCCTGGCCACCGCGCATTCGCGCATGGAGGGCCTGCGCCGCCAATGCGCCACCCAGATCGTGATGCTCGACGGCCAT
>JANOBL010000892.1:0-3954 GCA_031411635.1 Betaproteobacteria bacterium | reverse complement strand
GGCCGGCGGTGCCGGCCGAGGTGGCCAACATTGCCGACTTTGCCAAGTGGGCCCGTGCCAACCCGGGCAAAGTGAACTTTGGCTCGCCGGCGGCAGGGTCACCGGCCCATTTTGTCGGCGATTCGCTGAGTCGGCAGCTTGGGCTGGCGCTGACCCATGTGCCCTACCGCGGCGGCGGCCCGGCGCTGAACGACTTGATGGGCGGCCAGGTGGCCGCCGTGATCCTGACCTTGGGCGACCTGCTGCAGCACGAAAAAGCCGGCAAGCTGCGGCTGCTGGCCTCAACCGGGCCGACGCGCTCCAGGTTCTCGCCCCAACTGGCCACTTTTGCCGAGCAAAAAGTGCCAGGCCTGGAGATGCGCGACTGGTTTGGCATCTACATCGCCGGCAGCCCACCGCCCGAGGTGCTGGCCCGGGTGGTGCCGCTGTTGCGCGCCGCCACCGCGTCGCCCGCCTATGTGCAGGCGATGGCGCAAAGCAGCCTGGAAGCCGCCTCCGGCTCGCCGCAGGAGCTGGACCAGATGGCGCGCACCGACCACGAGCGCTGGGCGCCGCTGGTCAAGGCCTCGGGCTTTGTAGCCGACGTTTGATCCCCGGTCGCGCACATCGGGTGTTGGGCACCCGCGTGGCAATGTAGGCGCAGGCAGCCAGGGTGGGCAAGCGTGTGCCAGCCTGGCGCCGGCACATCCGCTACCCTTGCTGGCTGTTTACAGACAGCCAGGCCACAACGGTGTTTGCCTATTTCGAGCGCCTCGTCGATCCCTACCCCGAGGCCTTGCCCGCCACCCCGCCGGCAGGCTTCTGGCCGTTTTTACGGGCCAGCGCCCAGGGGCTGCGCAAGTACATCGCCGCGATGGTGGTGTTTACCGCCGCGATTGGCGTGTTCGAGGCCTTGCTGTTTGCGATGCTGGGCCGGCTGGTGGACTGGCTGGCCCGCATCCCACCCGATCGGCTGTGGCTGGACGAGCGGCCCCGCCTCATCGGCCTGGCCGCCGTGCTGGCCGCCAGCATGGGGCTGGTGGCGCTGCAGTCCCTCTTCAAGCAGCAGGCGCTGGCGGGCAATTTTCCAATGCGGCTGCGCTGGAACTTTCACCGCCTGATGCTGGGCCAGAGCATGGGCTTTTATGGCGACGAGTTTGCCGGCCGGGTGGCCGCCAAGGTGATGCAAACCGCGCTGGCGGTGCGCGATGTGTGGATGATCGTCTGCGACATCCTGGTCTTCATCGTCATCTACTTCGTCACCCTGGTGGCGGTGGTGGGCAGCTTCCATGCCGGCATGCTGGCGCCGCTGCTGGGCTGGTTGCTGCTGTACCTGCTGGCGCTGCGCCACTATGTGCCCCGGCTGTCGCGGGTGGCGCAGGCCCAGGCCGATGCCCGCTCGCTGATGACCGGGCGCATCACCGATGCCTACACCAACATCGCCACCGTCAAGCTGTTTGCGCACGACCGGCGCGAGGCCCACCATGCACGCTCGGCAATGGACGAGTTTCTGGCCACGGTCAAGCAGCAGATGCGGCTGGTCACCAGCTTCGAGATCGTGATCCATGGCTTGAGCATGCTGCTGATCCTGGGCACCGCCGGCATGGCGCTGTGGTTGTGGACCGACGCGGCCGTGGGCATTGGCGCGGTGGCGGCGGCCACCGCGATGGCGCTGCGGCTGAACGGCATCTCGCACTGGATCATGTGGGAGATGGCCACGCTGTTTGAGCACATCGGCACGGTGGCCGACGGCATTGCCACCTTGGCCCGACCGCGCCAGGTGGTGGATGCGCCTGGCGCGGCCGCGCTGCAGGTGCGGCGCGGCGAGATCCAGTTTGACGACGTGAGCTTTGGCTACGGCGGCGCCAAGATGGTGATCGACCATCTCAAGCTGCACATCCGGCCGGGCGAAAAGATCGGCCTGGTGGGCCGCTCGGGCGCCGGCAAAAGCACCGTGGTCAACCTGATGCTGCGGTTTCACGACGTGGCGTCCGGCCGCATCCTGGTGGATGGGCAGGACATCGCGCTGGTCACACAAGACAGCTTGCGCGCGCAGATCGGCATGGTGACGCAGGACACCTCGCTGCTGCACCGATCGGTGCGCGACAACATCCTGTACGGCCGGCCCGACGCCGGCGAGCCGGCGCTGCGCGCTGCTGCCGAGCGCGCCGAGGCCGATGGCTTCATCGCCGGGCTGGCCGATGCCAAGGGCCGGCGTGGTTTTGATGCGCATGTGGGCGAGCGTGGCGTCAAGCTGTCGGGCGGCCAGCGCCAGCGCATCGCGATTGCCCGGGTGATGCTGAAGGACGCACCGATCCTGCTGCTGGACGAGGCCACCAGCGCACTCGACAGCGAGGTGGAAGCGGCAATCCAGGCCAGCCTGTACCGGCTGATGGAGGGCAAAACCGTGGTGGCCATCGCGCACCGGCTGTCCACCATCGCCGCGATGGACCGGCTGGTGGTGATGGACGCCGGCCGCATCGTCGAGCAAGGCGACCATGCCAGCCTGCTGGCCAGTGGTGGTTTGTACGCGCGGCTGTGGGCGCACCAGAGTGGCGGGTTTTTGGGTGAGCAGGTGGAAGACGTGCCGGCCGTCGCTGCCTGACACCGCGCTTGAGCGTCTTCAGCCGCCAGGCCCCGGGGTTGGCGGCAATGACTGCACCGGCAGCAGCAGTATCTGCATCCTGCTGCCCGGGCAGCCCGGCGCGGCGCTGGCGGCACCCGGCGGGCAGGCGGCCAGCGCAGCGGCCTGGGCGCGTGCGGCCTTGGCCGCCATCAGCCGCTGGTGCGGCTGCAGCATCGCCAGCGCGATCAGCACCACGGTGCCCAGCGCCAGCACCACCACCAGCGCTGTGCGCCGCTTGGTCAGCGGGCGGTAGGGATCCAGTTCGGGCCCAGGCTGGGCATCGGCCTTGGGCTGGGCAGCGCATGCTTGGGCACGGGCGCCGGAGCCGGGTGCCATGCCCGCGCCTGCAACCTATTTGCGCCCGCGCCGCGCACCCGGCTTGAATGCCGGCTCGGGCGGCGGGTGGCCACCCGGCGGGGCCGAAAACAGCTTGGCGGCACGGCCTTTCAACTCCAGCAGCTCGCTCGGCGTGATCGAGTATTTGCGGCCCACCACGTCCACCTCGATGCGGAACTCCACCTCCTTGCTGCCGTTGCTCAGCGTGCCGCAGGTGAAATCGTAGCTCTCGCTCTCGGCCGGAAAACCATCCAGCCCGGTGTCGAAATCAAGGTACTTGACATCGCGGATCTCACCACTGGCCAGGTCCAGCATGCCGGTGGATTCAATCACCTCGTCGTCCAGCTCGTCGTGAATCTTGATCGGCAGTTTCAGGTCCATCTTGGGTCGCTCAAGCCCCTGGGCAGTGCTGTTCAGTTCAGGGCGCGGATGATGCCACAGCGGGTCACAGCGGAATCAAGCGCGCCCCGGCATCCACCGGCAGCACCTCGCCGGTGGTCTTGACGGCGTCCACACCCAGGTACCAGACGGCACGCGCCACGTCCTCGGGCTGGATCACATCGGCCAGTGCCGCCCGCGCCTTGTAGCCGGCCACGCTGGCGGCATAACGTTCAGCCCCCAGGCCTTGCTGCAGCCAAGGTGTCTCGACCAGGCCGGGCGCGATGGCATTGACCCGGATCGCCGGGCCCAGCGCTCGCGCCAGCGCAAAAGTCATCGCATTGAGCGCGCCCTTGGACGCCGCATACGCCACCGACGAGCCCATGCCAGTGAGCGAGGCGATCGACGACATGTTGACCACCGCAGCCGGCGGGTGGCGTTTGAGCAGCGGCTCCAGCGCCCGCACCATCTGGAACGCGCCCACCACGTTGACCGCGTAGATGCGCTGGAAGTCGGCCGCGTCCAGCCCATCCAGATGGCGCGCGGCGATCCGGGTCAATGCCATCGCGCCCGGCCTGGTCGAGACACCTTGGCTGCAGCAAGGCCTGGGGGCTGAACGTTATGCCGCCAGCGTG
>JANOBL010000891.1:0-2171 GCA_031411635.1 Betaproteobacteria bacterium | reverse complement strand
GTACAGCGCATCAAAGGCCGGCAGCTTGAAGCGTGCCAGGTTCTGCTGGCCCGATTGCGGCCCGTACCAGCGGGCCAGCGCGTTCTGACCATCGGGCACGTCGGCCGACGAGCCCAGCATCCACATCTGCAGCGAGCCGCCCAGCGCCGCCTTCATGTGCGCCGGCCACTGCGCGATCTCAAACTCGCAGCGCACGCCCAGTGCGGTCAGGCAGCGCTGCCAGACCTCGTTGAAGGTGCGGTAGATCTGCTCGGGCTCGGTGGCCATCGTCAGCTTCAGCGGTTGGCCGTCGGGCAGCTCGCGCCAGCCATCGCCGTTGCGGTCCACGTAGCCGTGCAGGTCCAGCAAGGCCTTGGCGCGGGCCAGGTTGAATTCACCCATCTCGCTGCGAAAACTGGGGTCGTAACCGGTGGTGCCGGGCAGCAGCGGTGAATGTGCCGGCACCGCCTGGCCACGCCGCACCAGGCGCACCTCGCGCTGCACATCGTAGGCCAGCGACAAGGCGCGGCGCAGCGCCACCTTGGCTGGCGTGTAGCCGCCCACCACCGGGTCGTCCATATTGAAGTAGGCCAGCGCGCAATCGCTGCGCAGCGTGCGGTGAAGCTGCACACCGCGCTTGGCCAGATTCGGCGCCAGCTTGCCGTTGGGCACCGCCAGCGGCGCAAACTCCAGCGGCACCGATCCGGTGTTGGCCGCCAGGCAATCCACCTCGGCATTCAGGAAGGCCAGCCATTGCGGCTGGTTCTCCTCAATGATGGCCACCTCCACCCGGTCCACCATCGGCAGGCGCCGGCCTTTGAAACGCGCCAGGATGGCCTGGCCTTCGGCGTCGCCTGGTGCTGGGTCTGCGTTGTAGACCACCGCGCGGAACTGCGGGTTGCGCTCCAGCACGATCTTCGATCCGCGCAGCCATTGCTTGAGCCGGAACGGGCCGGTGCCCACCGGGTGCTCGCCGATGGCTTCACCATAAAACTCGACCACTTCACGCGCCTGCGCACCCCGCAGATCGGGCGCGCACAGAAACTGGATGAAGCGTGGCCGTGCCTCTTTCAGCGTAAAGCGCAGCGTGTGGCGGTCCAGCGCCTGCAGGCCGGCAATCGGCGCGTCGTAGTCAAACGGCTTGCGGCCGTCCAGCGCAGCCTGGCGCGCTTCGGCCAGGCCCAGCAGGCCTTCGTCCAGCGCACTGGTGGAGGCCGGGCTCTTGTTGGCTGGATCGACGGTGCGCTTGATCGCGTAAGCCAGGTCTTCGGCCACCACCTCGCGCCCTTTGCCGGGTGTGGCGCCTTTGAACGCCGGGTCGTCGGCAAAGAAGATGCCGGGCTTGAGGCGCACGGTCCAGACCTTGAAATCCGCCGACACCTCGGGCAGCGCCGCCGCCAGGCGGGGCACCACCTTGGCCGGCCGGGCCAGTGCGTCATAGGCGTACAGCGCCTCGAAGATATGGGCAGTGACGGTGCGTGAATACAAATCGATGATGCGCGCCGGGTCAAAGCTGGTCTCGGCGGAATTGAACATCACGCGCAGCGTTTTCAGTGGCGGCTGGGCATCCGCTGCCATGCCGTGCATCGGCAGCGCTGCGGCCAGGGGCAGCGCCAATAGGGCACGGCGTTGCAAGTGGGTGGGCATGGCGCGGGTGGCGGGTGAAAGGCGCAGTCTAGCGGCGGGTGGCCTAGACTCGCGCAACCCAAATTTGGGCCGGCATTGACTTGAAACCCCAGGAGAGCCGTTCGGATGTTGGCCTACGTGATCAGACGCCTGTGGCAGATGGTGCCCACCTTGCTGGGCGTGGTGCTGCTGGTGTTCACGCTGTTCCATTTTTTTGGCAGCGATCCCAGCGTGATCCTGGCGGGCCAAAACGCCACGCCCGAGCAGATCGCCGCCATCCGACAGCAGCTTGGCCTGGACCAGCCGGCCTATGTGCAGTTCGGCATCTTCCTGAAGCAGATCGCCAGCTTCGACTGGGGCCGTAGCTGGGCCACCAACGAGCAGGTCAGCCATCTGTTTGCTACACGTTTACCGGCGACGATGACGGTGATGATGCCGATCCTGCTGCTCGACACCCTGCTGGCAGTGCCAATTGCCTTGGGCGTGGCGTATGTGCGTGGCTCGCTGACCGACCGCGCGCTGATGGTGGCCACCACGGTGGCGCTGTCGATCAGCTTTTTGGTTTA
>JANOBL010000890.1:0-2729 GCA_031411635.1 Betaproteobacteria bacterium | reverse complement strand
AGCCGGCCGCTGACCGACGTGGCGGCGCTGCTGGGCTTCTCGGCGCTGAGCGGCTTTTCGCGCTGGTACCAGCAGCAGTTCGGCGTCAGCCCGTCGCAGGCGCGGGCCTCGGCGCGCGCCGCCGCGCCTGTGTCGGCCCCCTCATCCAGCCCAGGCCAGCAGGCCTAGCACCAGGGCGGCGAGGCACCCGGTCTCGCCCAGCCTCAGCAGCACCGGCTTCAGGCCCACGCCGACCAGTTCCTTCAGCCGCGTCTTCATGCCGATGGCGGCAATCGCTGCCACCAGGCACCAGCGCGAAGCTCCGTCGCCGGCCTGGGCCACCACGCCGGGCAGCCAGCCCGTGCTGTTGACCGCCACCAGCAGCGCGAAGGCCACCGCAAAGCCAGGCAGCAGTGGCGGGCGCGGACCGCCGGCATCACCTGCCGCCTTGTTGCGGCGGCGGCTCAGCAGCACCGCGAAAACGATCACCGGCAGCAGCATGGCCACACGCAGCAGCTTGACGAAGGTGGCGACATCACCGATCTCCTTGGACATGCCATAGCCCGCACCCACCACCTGGGCCACGTCGTGGATGGTGGCTCCCAGGAAGATGCCGGCCGCGCGGGCGTCCAGCCACAGGGCGGTGGCCAGCATCGGGTAGACGATCATCGCCAGCGTCGACAGCAGCGACACCACCACCACGGTGAACAGCGTGGCCCGCTCCTTCTGCGGATGCGCCGGCAGCGCCGCGGCCAGCGCCAGCGCGGCCGAGGCGCCGCAGATCGCGGTGGCGCCTCCACTGAGCAGGCCGAACAGGCTCTGGAAGCCCACCAGCCGCGCCAGCAGCATCGACACACCGATGGTCAGCACCACCGCCACCATGACGATGGCCACCGGCGCCCAGCCCAGTTCTGCGATCTGGCCCACGGTGATGCGCAGGCCCAGCAGCGCCACGCCGGTGCGCAGCACCTGGCGGGCGGCGAACTCAATGCCCGCGGCGCAGGGGCCGGCGCGGCCGTCCACGGTCTCCGTCAGGAAGTTCATCGCCATGCCCAGCAGCAGGGCGAACAGCATCACCGGGGCGCCGTAGTGCTCGGACAGGAAGCTGGCTGCCGCTGCCACCACGGCGCAGGCCAGCACGCCGGGGAACAGCGCTTTCACCCGGGCCGTCAGCGGCAGCTTGGCCGGCGCGGGGCCGGGCATGGCGGCGGCCACGTCAGGGCACCAGCACGGTGGCGCCGGTGGTCTGGCGCGACTCCAGCGCGTGGTGCGCCGCAGCCGCCTCGGCCAAGGGGAACTCCTGCTGCGGCTCGCCGCGGATGCGGCCGGCCAGCACATGGCCGAACAGCTCGTCGGCCATCGCCAGCATCTGGCTGCGCGGGGTGGCGTAGTGCAGCAGCGCCGGTCGTGTCACCCAGATCGAGCCCTTGACCGCCAGCAGCGTGGTGTCGATCACCACCGGGCCCGAGCTGGTGCCGTTGCTGACCAGGCTGCCACGTGGCTGCAGGCTGTCCAGCGAGGCCATCAGCGTGTCCTTGCCCACCGAGTCGTAAACCACCGGCACGCCCTTGCCGCGGGTGATCTCGCGCACACGCTGCGGTATCTCGCGCGCCAGGTCTTCGGGCGTCATACCCCCAGTGACGATGGCGTAGGCGCAGCCATGGGCACGCGCCACCTCGGCCTTGGCCTCGGTGCTGACGGTGCCAATCATCGTCACGCCCAAGGCCCGCGCCCACTGGCAGGCCACCAGGCCCACGCCGCCGGCAGCGGCGTGGTACAGGATGGTCTCGCCGCCTTGCAGCGGGTAGACCTGGCGGAACAGGTATTGCGCGGTCAGGCCTTTCATCATCAGCGTGGCGGCGCTGCGGTCGCTGATGCCGTCGGGCAACGGGATCAACACCTCGGCCGGCATCAGCCGCACATCGCTGTAGGCGCCTTGCGGGCCCAGCAGATAGCCGACGCGGTCACCGAGCTTGACGCAGTCCACGCCCTCACCCACCGCCTCGACCACGCCCACCGCGTCGCTGCCCAGGCCGGCCGGCAGCGGATGCGGGTAGCGGCCGCTGCGAAAGTAGATGTCGATGAAGTTCACCGCCACATAGGCGTGGCGCACACGCGCCTGGCCGGGGCCGGGCGCACCGACCTCAACGGTTTCGAGTTGCAGCACTTCGGGGCCACCGGTGCGGTGGAAGCGGATGGCTTGGGCCATGGTCTTGTCTCCTGGGCCGCCGGGTCAGGCCACCTTGCGCAGGAAACCCTGCTGGCCGCCCTTGGGGTTGGGCGCAAAGCCGTTGGCGGCCAGCGTCTCTTCGATGCTGTCGTAGAACACGCCGATCTTGCAGATTGCGCGCGCCTCGCGGCCGCTGGCCACCTCGCGGCCAAACTCGCGCGAGATGCGCACAAGCTGCTCCACCTGCTGCACCGTCGTCATCCTGGCGCTGCGCTGCTGGTTCCACAGGTTGTCCTCGATGCCGCAGCGCACATGCAGGCCCATGGCCATGCCCATCATGTTGATCGGCAGCACATTGCGCATGCTGCTTTCCACCGTCAGCATCGCGCCGTCGGGGATGGCGCGCAGAAAGTTGGCCAGGTTGTAGACATTCGGCGCGTCCATGCCGCCGCTGATGGCCACCCAGTTCATCACCAGCGGGCCCTTGTAGACGCCGCGGCGGATCAAACGCTCCACCGTCTCGTAGCTGTTGATGTTGTAGAACTGGAAAGCGCTCTGGATGCCGGCAGCGCTGAGCCGG
>JANOBL010000889.1:0-2493 GCA_031411635.1 Betaproteobacteria bacterium | reverse complement strand
ACCGCCAGCATCAGCCTGCGACGCACAAACTGCTCGATCACGCCAGCCGGGGCCAGGCGCACCAAGCGGCCAGGGTAGCTGATCAGCCCGCAGGCCGTGTGCGGCCGCAGCGTGGCATAGCCAGTGAACGGCGTGCGGCTTGGCCCGGGGCTGGATTCGTCGACCAGCCACTGGAACCCGACTTCCTCTTCGATCGACGGAATACCGGTATCGCCCTTGAGGCCCGACAACACAGACATGCCGGCCCGCGTTGCCACGTTGTAAGGGCGCAGGACGTCGGCGGCCGGGCCCGTGTTGAAGCCCACCAAGCTGCCGCCGGCCGAAGGCGAAGCGACGTTCAGATCGCGGCGCCCGGCGCCCAGCACGCCCCAGGGCAAAGTCGCGCTGGCACCGTACCTGAAGCCTGGCGTTTCGGCGCCGCCGAAGGCGTCTTGCACGTCCCGCTCATAGCCGGTCAGGGGGTCGCCATTGGAAAGGGCCCGGATCATGCTGGCCAGGCTGTAGCGGCCAAAGTCTTGTTCGAGCTTTCGGTGCTCGGCCGTGCGGGTGTGAAAGGTCAGGGGTGGGGCCATGTGGATGATCACCGGTTGATGTGGTTGGACACCCCCAGTTTGGCCAGCGCGCCCGCCGCGCGCCAGCGGCTGAAGGGGGCTCGGGGGACTCATACGGGACTGCAGACCCACATTGCCACCTTCCCGGAACCAACCCCACAGTTGCGCACGCGAAAGCCATGTACATCGTGACCGGCCAACCGCGACAGCAACTCGCCGAAGGCCTGCGGGCCGCGCTTCGGCTTGTGCGTGTACCGCCCCATGAATTCGGCCATCACAGACGCTAGCGGCGTGCCGGGCTCGGCCTCCTGCAGGATGGCCGCCGTGACGGTGTTTGTGCCGTGGGCCGCGTGCCAAGCTGGCAGCAGCACCTCGGCCACTTCGCGGTCCCCTGCCGCAATCGTCCGAGGTGCCCCTGCCAGGATGCGTGCAGCGCTGGCCAGGTGGCGCAGCACCTCGCCCAACTGGGCGGCAGTGATCTGCCTTGGGGCCCCAACTTGGTCAAGTTCCATCGGCCAGCCCCAGGCATGCCAGCGCCTCGACCGAAACGCCGCCGCAGGCTACCGCCATCCAGAACTCGCCCATGACAGCGGCCTCGTCGTCTGTCATCTCTGGGCAGGTTTCGCCCTCGTCGGTCGCGGCCTCTATGGCGTCGATCACATCCTTCAGCAGGGCGTGCCACAGCGGCAAGGGCAGGTGTAACGCCGGCCGCGCATGCTCAGGCACGGCGCGCAGGGCCGCCCGCACCGCACCCAGCATGGGCTGCAGCCTGCCGGCGGCCAGCAATTCAGCGGCCATGTCGATGACCTGCCGCGCGTGTTCGAGCGCTTGGCCGGCATCCGGGGCAGCTGGCTGTGGATGCGGCGGGTCGCTGGCCGCTTGATGCCGTGCCGCTGGCGGTGAGCGCTTGCGCCGGGCGATTTCAAGGTGCCGCTCGCGCCATCGGCGCGCAGCTTCGACGTCGTGGGTGGGCATGCCGCGCTTGGCCTGCTTCGTGATCGACGCGGCGCACAGGCCCAAGGCCTCGGCAAGGTCTTTTCTCAGCATGCCGGGTTCACCCAGTTGATTGACTGCACCACTTCTTTACCTTCCTCAAATTACACTGACTAGCGCAATCTCGCGGTCGTTTCGTACCCGCAGGCTGGAAGCCCCAGGAGGACCCAGCGGCCTCAATGGGCCACCTCATCGGGGTACATCAGGCACGCCAGCACCACGCCCTGGCCTGTCGCGGTCTGAAGCGCGCGGTGGGCCAGCTGTTCGACCGTCTCGCCGGGCAGGCACAGCAAGGCGTGCGGTAGGTGGGGCGGCGCGGCCTTGATGCCGCAGGGCTGCTGACTGCGGCAGCGCCCCAACAGCTTGATGTGCAACCGGCCGGCGCGGTCGATGGTGTGGCGTTTCATTGCCGCCCCGTTGCGACTGCAGGACCGGACGCCGCGCCGCGCTCGATTCCTGCGGCCTTGATTTCCTTCAAAGCGGCTGCTCGAAGGTTCAGCACCTTGCGGATGTAGTCAACCCGGGTTGAACCTTGAGCAAGGGTTGAGGCCAGCGTGTTCAGACCAAACCGGCAACCGATGGAACTGAGCGATGCGTCGTTGTTCATCCAGACTTTCGGATCCTCTTTGACTGCCGGTGCGAGATTGCGCAGCCGAACTGCGTTCTCTTCAAAAGCCGGCTGTTGCCTCATCGTCGACATTTGCACCACCTTTCCCGAAGCGCTGGTATTGCCGGTGCCGGCGGATCGGCCATCGGCCGAATCCGGCGCCGCCGGCGCTTTCGATGAAGAGGAAGCCGTAGGCTTCCTTTCATCTCTTTTGGGTGCCACCGGCGCACTGGGTGATGGCCGCCGGCGCACGGGGTCGAGTGCCGCCGGCGCACTGGGCGCGGCCTCTGCCGCATGTGAGTTGTCCCGCTTCCCCTCTACTGCTGCACCTCGTGCGCCGGC
>JANOBL010000888.1:0-3900 GCA_031411635.1 Betaproteobacteria bacterium | reverse complement strand
GTTCAGCACGGCCTCGTGGCCCTGGGCCACTACTTCCAGCGGCGGCACGGCCCGCGGGCAGTCCTTGACCAGGATGCCCGGGCCTTGCCACAGCTCAGCGCTCAGGCTGATCTCGGCACCGGCCTCGATCATCGGGCGCAGCGGGCTCAGGTCGGTCACCGGCTGGCCGGCCAGCGACACGGTCTTCAGCGCTGGCAACGGGCCCAATGTGCTGTTGTCGAGTGCGGTGCGGGCCGGCGCGTTGCCGGCCACCGGCCGGGGCGCCGCGGCCACCGGTGCGGGCTCCGTATCAGCCCGTGCGCCGCGCCACCAACCGCCCAAGCGGCCTGCCACACGGCGCCAGAGTGGCTCGTCGCCGGTGTTGCTGCCGTCGGCAGCCGGACTGCTTGCGGCACTGGTCCCGAGCCCTTGCAAATCCAGCGCTTGCAGTTGGCCCAACCCACCGAGCTGGTTGACCTGGGCCTGGCTGCCGCCCTTGAGGATCAAGGTGCTCAACGACGGCAGTGTCCGCAGCGTGGCCAGATCGGTCACCGGTACATTCGACAGGTCCAACCGGTGCAGATCGGGCAGGCCCTGGAGCGGCGACAAATCGTGCACCCCGGTGTTGGCCAGGTCCAGCATCGTCAGCTTGCGCAGCCCGGCAAGGGGTTTGATGTCGGTCACCGCACTGTCGCTCAGGCCAAGCTGGCGCAAAACTGCCAGGGCCTCCAGCACCGACAGGTCAGACACCCGGGAGTGGCCCAGCTCCAGCGTTTGCAGCGCCTGCAGGTCGGCCAGTGGCCGGGCATCGCTGACCGGCACCCGCCACAGCGACAACTCCTGCAAGGCCACCAGCGCGGCCAACGGCTGCAGGCTCTCGAGCTTGCAGTTGTCGGCCTTCAGGTAGCGCAACTGCGACAAGCCGGCCAGCGGGTCCAGGCGGGTCAGCTCGGTGTTGTTGCAATGCAGCCGCCGCAGCCGCTGCAGACCCCGCACAGGCGCCAGATCGGCCACCGGTGTCTCGGCCATGGACAGCGTTTCCAACCGGTCCAGCCCGGCCAGCGCATCGAGCTGACGCACCGGAGTGAAGTCGATGTCCAGCTCTTCCAGCGCGGCCATTCCGGCCAGCGCAGTCAGGTCCGATACCTGGGTGCGCCAGATGATCAAGGACTGCAATGACACCAGGCGCCGCAGCGGCGCCAGATCGGCCAGCTTGGTGTTCCACAGCCCCAGCCGCTGGAGCTGGAGCAGGCCCATCATGGCCTCGCAATCGGTGATCCTGGTGCCGGCGGCGTTCAGATCGGTCAGGTTGTGCAAGGCCGACAGCGGCGCCAGGCTGGCCACCCGTGTCTTGCTGATGTTGAGATTGCTCAACAAACCCAGCTTGGCCAGCGGCTGCAGATCGCTGATGCCGGTGTTTGACAAGTTAAGCCGGGTCAGCCAGCCCAACTGCGCCACCTGGTAGGGGATTTGCTCGATCGCCAGGCCGCTGAGATCAAGCCTGGGGTCTTGTGTGGCGCGGTTGGCGGCGATGCGGTCGGCGGCTGGGTCGTCCATGGGGCGGGCTCACTCGGGGGTCACGCCCGGCGCACTTTGCACCGGTTGTCGGCATGCCTGGGCAAGCGTAGCGCAAGCGGTCAGTGGCTGTCCAAGGCTTCGTCCAGCGCCTCCACCCAATGTTTGACCGGCGTGGCCGTGCCGCTTTGCAAATGCTGGATGCAGCCGATGTTGGCCGACACGATGGCGCTGGGCTGCAGCTCGGCCAGGTTGCCTAACTTGCGGTCGCGCAACTGGTGCGACAGCGTGGGCTGCAGCACGCTGTAAGTGCCGGCCGAGCCGCAGCAGAGGTGGCTTTCGTTCAGCGCCACGGCCACGTCGAAGCCCAGCGCGCGCAGCCCGGCCTCCACCCCGCCGCGCAACTGCTGGCCATGCTGCAGCGTGCAAGGCGGGTGGAATGCCAGCTTGCCGGGCCGGGCGCGCGTCAGGCGGGGCTTGAGCGCGGCCACGATGTCGGGCAGCAGCTCGCTCAGATCGCGGGTCAGGCTGCCGATGCGCGCAGCCTTGTCGGCATAAGCCGGGTCATGCGCCAGCGCATGGCCATAGTCCTTGACGGTGGCGCCGCAGCCCGAGGCGTTCATCACGATGGCCTCCACCTCGGCACGCTCGACCATCGGCCACCAGGCATCGATGTTGCGGCGCATGTCGGCCAGGCCACCGGCGGGGTCATTCAGATGGGTTCGGATGGCGCCGCAGCAGCCGGCTTTGGGTGCCACCAGGGTCTGGATGCCAGCCGCGTCCAGCACCCGGGCGGTGGCGGCATTGATGTTGGGCAGCATCGCCGGCTGCACACAGCCGGCGAGCATCAACACCTTGCGCGCATGCGTGCGTTGCGGCAGAAGCCTGGCGCGTGGATGGCGGGCACCGGGCACCTTGTCCTGCAGCGCGGTGGGCAGCAGCGGCCGCGCCAGTTGGCCCAGCGCCATCGCGGGTGCAAACAACGCCGAGGTCAGGCCTTCTTTCAGCAGCCAGCGCACAGCACGCTCGGCCACCGGCCGCTCCACTTGGGCATCCACCAGCTTGCGGCCAATCTCCACCAGGTGGCCGTACTGCACACCGCTGGGACAGGTGGATTCACAGTTGCGGCAGGTGAGGCAGCGGTCCAGGTGCTGTTGCGTGGCGCGGCTGGGGGTGGCGCCCTCCAGCACCTGCTTGATCAGGTAGATGCGGCCGCGTGGGCCGTCCAGTTCGTCGCCCAGCAACTGGTAGGTGGGGCAGGTGGCGGTGCAAAAGCCGCAGTGCACACATTTGCGCAGGATGGCCTCGGCGGCCGTGCCATCGGGCGTGTCTTGGTATTGGGGAGCAAGTGCGGTTTGCATCGGTTGGATCAAGGTGGCAACAGCGAAACCAGGGTGGGCATCAACAGCGCGGCCAGCAAGGCTTGCAGGCCCAGCACCGGTCCGGGCAGGCGCAACTGGGCCAGCCGGGCGATCGCCTCGCCGGCCGATTGGCACAGCAGCAAACAGGCCAGGCCTTGCAGTGCGGTCATGGCGCGGCAGGATCGCCGGCCAGGCGGTATTGCAGCAACCAATAGTGGCCCAACTCGGTCCACACGGCATCCCGGGCTTGTGGACCCAGGCCGGCAATGGCCTGGTCCCGGCTGGGAAAGTTCTTCAGCACCTCATGCTGGCTGCCATCGTCGAGCTGGCGCTGCTGGTAGCTGTTGCCCTGCACGTCCCGGCGGCTGATCGGCGTGCTGCTGCCCTCGACATAGCGGTTGTCCAGCATCACCACGCTGGCGCCGGGCAGCAGCCGGGCGTGCAGCAAGGCCAGCCAGGGCTGCAATTGCGCCAGCGGCACATGGCTCCACCAGCAGCCGGTGAATGCGGCATCGAACCGCTCGTCGCCCAGCTCGGCCAGCGTGTAGGCATCCACGGTCTGGAACTGCACCGAGGCCGGCATTGTTGTTCTGTGCCGCGCCACGGCAATCGTCTCGGGGTTCAGATCGGTGGCGCGCCAGTGCGCGGCGCGGGCCGCGCCATGCGGCGTCCACCAGCCGGTGCCGCAGGCGATCTCCAGCACCCGGCGGCCGGCAAAACGATCCACCAGCCCGGCCTCCATCAAGCGCAGGTCGGCCTGGCGCTCGGGCTTGAAGTACACCCGCTCGTAGATGGCCGCTCGTTTGGCGTAATAGGTGGCCATGCTTTCTGGCGTGGCGGCGGCGGGCCGATGGCTCATTGCAGGTGCCTCACAGGTCTCGGTAGAGCCGGCCGGGGTTGAAGATGCGGTCTGGATCAAACTCGGCTTTCAAAGCACGGTGGATGCGCAGCAGCGGCGCCGACAGCGGCGCCAGCGCACCACCGGCCTTGTTGCCCCGGAACACGCTGGCGTGCCCACCCGCCTGCGTTGCAGCAGCGCGCACCG
>JANOBL010000887.1:0-8769 GCA_031411635.1 Betaproteobacteria bacterium | reverse complement strand
CGTCGAAGTCGATGCGGTGCTTGGCGGTATCAAGCCGCACATCCCGCACCGCCCACGGCGCCTGAAGACCCAACGCACTGGTGAACAACGCCTCAATCTGAACGCTCACGACATCACCCTCCAAGACCGCCCTGTGGACATTTGGACAGGCTCAAAAGCATCCTGCCCACATGCCCAAACGGCTCGACGACGACCAGCAATTTTGACTGTTGGATTCCACACGAAACGACGAGGGGCCCCTGTTTGCCCTGAGCAGCGACTACGACAAGACCGACCAGGCCACACAGACATTCTTCGCCACGGTGCAGAACCTGCTGCTCTACGCCGTGACCCAAAAGACTGCGGCCGAGCTGGTTAGCGCCCGGGCCAACCGCGACGACCCGCACTTTGGCCTGCGGCACTGGAAGGGGGCCCAGGTGCGCAAGCAAGACATTCTGGTCGCCAAAAACTACCTGACCGAAGATGAGATCGACACCCTGAACCGGCTGGTGGTCATCTTTCTGGAAACGGCAGAGTTGCGAACCAAGAGCCGACAGGAAATTCGCATGAACTTCTGGCGACAGAACGTGGATCAGATCATCAGCGCCAACGGCTTTCCTGTACTCGCGCACGCGGGCGCCATCAGCCACGCGCAAATGGAGGGCAGCACCTATGCGCTGTATGTGGACTTTGACCAGCGCCGCAAACAACTGCAGGCAACACAGGCCGACCAACAAGACGAAGCCGAGCTGAAAGCACTGGAAAACACCATCAAACGCCGACCGAAAAGATGACCGAGCCAATTTTGATTCTCTACACACTGTGTAGGGAATTGCTGTGTCGAAGCCGATAAGCCATGACCGAAGCCAACCAAAAACAACTGGGCAAGACGCTCTGGGCCATTGCCGACCAACTGCGCGGCGCGATGGATGCGGATGACTTCCGCGACTACATGCTGTCTTTCCTGTTCCTGCGCTATCTGTCCGACAACTATGAAGCGGCGGCGAAGAAGGAATTGGGCAAGGACTACCCCCAGGTGGACGGCGCAGACGACAGCAAAACGCGCCCGTTGCCGCTGGCCGTCTGGTACGCCAACAACCCGGGCGACATACCGGAGTTTGAAAAGCAGATGCGCCGCAAGGTGCACTACGTGGTGCAGCCGCCGCACCTGTGGAACAGCATCGCCAACATGGCCCGCACCCAGAACGGTGACCTGCTGGGCACGCTGCAAGCGGGCTTCAAATACATCGAAACGGAGTCTTTCGAGAGTACCTTTCAGGGGCTGTTTTCAGAGATTGACCTGAGCTCACCCAAGCTGGGCAAGGGTTATACAGAACGCAACGCCAAGCTGTGCACCGTCATCCAGAAGATCGCCGAAGGGCTGGTGGCGTTCTCCACCGATATCGATGCGCTGGGCGATGCCTATGAATACCTGATCGGCCAGTTTGCGGCGGGCTCAGGCAAGAAGGCGGGCGAGTTCTACACGCCGCAGCAGATTTCCGACGTCCTGTCCACCATCGTCACGCTGGACAGCCAGGAGCCCAAAACCGGGCCGAAAAAACGCCTGGACACGGTGCTGGACTTTGCCTGCGGCTCGGGCTCGCTGCTGCTGAACGTGCGCAAGCGCATGGGGCCGCACGGCATCGGCAAGATTTACGGCCAAGAGAAGAACATCACCACCTACAACCTGGCCCGCATGAACATGCTGCTGCACGGGGTGAAGGACACCGAGTTCGAGATCTTCCACGGCGATACGTTGACCAATGACTGGGATATCTTGCGCGAGCTGAACCCCGCCAAGAAGCCCGTGTTTGACGCCATCGTGGCCAACCCACCCATCAGCTACCGCTGGGAGCCCAGTGACGCGCAGGCTGACGATGTGCGCTTCAAGAACCACGGACTGGCCCCCAAATCGGCAGCCGACTTTGCCTTTTTGCCGCATGGTTTTCATTTCCTGAAAGACGAGGGCGTGATGGCGATCATCCTGCCCCATGGCGTGCTGTTCCGTGGTGGCGCCGAGGAGCGCATCCGCACCAAGCTGATCAAAGACGGCCACATCGACACCGTCATCGGCCTGCCGTCCAACCTGTTCTATTCCACCGGCATACCGGTGTGCATCCTGGTGCTCAAGAAGTGCAAGAAGCCGGACGACGTGTTGTTCATCAACGCCGCCGAGCACTTTGTCAAAGGCAAGCGCCAGAACCAGCTGACGGACGCGCACATCGCCAAGATCGTCGAGACCTACCAGTTCCGCAAGCAAGAGCCTCGCTATTCACGGCGGGTGGGGATGGAGGAGATCGAGAAGAACGACTACAACCTGAACATCTCGCGCTACATCAGCACGGCGGTGGGCGAGGCGGAGATCGATTTACAGGCGACGCATGATGAAATGCTTGAGATTGAAAAGGCCATTGCGGTGGCGAAGCAGAAGCACAACGAATTCCTGAAGGAACTGGGGCTCAGTCCGTTGCCGTGAGCTTGGGTAGGTCCAGCGTCTTGGGCACTCCCGTGCTGATCAGCCAGATGCAAGCTGCGAGGTCTGGCCCGGTGTCAACCGACCAGCGGTCATCACCCCGTCGCGAGCGGGTGGGCACGGAAATCTTGCGCTTGAGCACGATTGAGCGCCGGGCTTGATTGGCGGCGTTGTTGATGGGCGTCACGCCGGGATGGTCGATGAAACGCCGCAGCGCCGGCCACAGCTTGAGCAGATTGGCGCAAGTGTTGGCCATGCGCTTGCAATGCGTCTGGCCACCTCCGAGCCACCGCTGACTACACTGCCGCCCATGATCGGACGGCTCACAGGTTTGCTGGCGGAAAAATCCCCGCCCCAGGTGCTCATTGATGTGGGCGGCGTCGGCTACGAAGTCGATGTGCCAATGAGCAGCTTCTACAACCTGCCGGCGCTGGGCGAGCGGGTCACCTTGCTGACGCACTTTGTGGTGCGTGAAGACGCCCAACTGCTGTTCGGCTTTCTCACCGCGGCCGAGCGCGCCACCTTCCGGCTGCTGATCAAGATCTCGGGCATCGGGCCGCGCATGGCGCTGGGCGTGCTGTCAGGCCTGAGCGTGGCCGAGCTGACCCTGGTGGTGGCGCAGCAGCAGGCGGCGCGGCTGGTCAAGGTGCCGGGCATCGGCAAAAAAACCGCCGAGCGGCTGTTGCTGGAACTCAAGGGCAAGCTGGCGCCCGATCTGGGATTGCCGGGTAGCAGCGTGGTCAGCGATGCCCAGGCCGATATCGTGCAGGCGCTGATAACGCTGGGTTACAGCGAGCGGGAAGCGGCGGCGGTGCTGAAAACCTTGCCGGCCGAGGTGGGCGTCAGCGAGGGCATCAAGCTGGCGCTGAAATCACTGTCGCGGTGAACATGCCGTCGTGAGGCAGCCAGTCTTGACAACCATTGCCAAGAACAGCAGGATATTGGCCATGACCAACATCAACACGATGAACATCGCGCTGCCCGAACCGATGCGCGCCTATGTTGCGGAGCGCGTCGGCTCTGGCCAGTACGGCAACACCAGTGAGTACATCCGTGAACTGATCCGCAAAGACCAGCGTGAACAAACCGTTGCCCGGCTTCGCGCGATGGTTGAAGAGGGATTGGCCAGCGGCCCTGCGGTGCCGGACACCCTGGCTGACTGGGACGAACTGGACGCCATCGCCTGCGGCCGCACTGGGTGAAGCCGGCCCGGCTGCGACCCCAGGCACGTCAGGACCGACGCACCGAGGTTCTGTACTACCGCACCGAGGCTGGCGCCAAGGTGGCGGCCAAGCTGGTCAAGGCCATGGCCAAGGCGCTGGCCGAACTGGAGCGCAACCCCGGCATCGGCTCGCCGGTGCTGGGCCGGCAGATCGGCATCGAAGCGCTTCGCACCTGGCGCCTCGATGGATTTCCGCTCAGCTACTGGTACTTTGAACGTGATGACCACATCGATATCGCCCGCCTCGCCGGCCAGCGCCAACGCGCGGACAACATTGCGCTCGACCCGTAGGGCCGGCGGCGCGCAAGCCTCAGCGGCCTGCGGCAGCGCGGCGACGCCACAGCAATGCCGCCAAACCCAGCACCATCAGCGGCAGGCTGCCGGCCTCCGGCACCGCTGCGGCGTTCTGTGTGAAGCTGTAGCTGCTCAGCACGGCAGTGCCGTTGGCGCCACTGGTGCCGTCACCGAACAGGAGCAAGTTCGGGTTGGTATGCGGGTCGATGACAGCCCAGGCGCCGGTGCCGGTGTACACGGCCAAACCGTCCACCTTCACCGTGACCACGCTTCCCGGCGTGGCTGCAATCTGGTAGTCATGAAACGAAGTGGCATCCAGCGCAACATTCACGCTGCCCGCATCGGAATAAACCTGGAGCACGCTGGTGCTCAAGCCAACGGCAACCGTATTTGTCGCTGTGCTGCCCAGTAGGTAAAGGAACGTGGCGCTGCCGCTGGTGATCTTCAACCTGGCGTCAATGGTGAACGGCAGCGTGGAGTCCACGGCACCCAGAAAGCTGAAGCCTGAAACACTGGCACCCTGTGCACCAGCGTAGTCATTGAGGGTCAACGTAGCGCCGTCCGCCGTCCATGCGGCTGAGGCGGGCGGCACATGGCAACCCCACCAGCAACTGTCCTAGGTCCAGCCCTGGGCATTGGGCAGGCTGTCCATGGACAACACGCTGGTATTGGCCTGGACACCCAGCGCCATGCTGGCGGCAAATCCAAATGCCGCAATGCGCGCTGCGCGCCGATTGGTCGTTTTCATAAAAACTCTCCCTGCTTTGAAGTGAACTCGAAACCCCGAGGCGCGGAGCCCTGCCGCCGGATAGGTCGCGCCTATGCGACCTTACCAAGCGATGTCTCGACCGAGCCGAGTATTGCCGCTCGACAATCCGCCCACCCCCGAAACAGGAGGGCATCACCTCAACAGCCGGCCGAGACGACCGCCGTCGTGGATCAGTGACAACGCCAGTGCGCATTGACAAGGTCAGTGCTGACAAGTGTCGTTGCCCAAGCGTTAAGCGAGCACACCAGCCAGCGGCAAACATCGGACAATGCCTGTATGGGCATCCAGACCGACGACTTCGCCGCCGCACCGCCGGCCCCACGCATCGTCAGCGCCGCGCGCCAATCGCCGCAAGAAGAAGCGATCGAGCGGGCGCTGCGGCCCAAGCTGCTGGCCGACTACATCGGGCAAGTCAAGGCGCGTGAGCAGCTTGAGATCTTCATCGGCGCGGCGCGCAAACGCGACGAGGCGCTGGACCATGTGCTGCTGTTTGGCCCGCCCGGCCTGGGCAAGACCACGCTCAGCCACATCATCGCCGCCGAGTTGGGCGTCAACCTGCGCCAGACCAGCGGCCCGGTGCTGGAGAAACCCAAAGACCTGGCCGCGATCCTGACCAATCTCGAGAAGAACGATGTGCTGTTCATCGACGAGATCCACCGGCTGTCGCCGGTGGTCGAGGAAATCCTCTACCCGGCGCTGGAGGACTACCAGATCGACATCATGATCGGCGACGGCCCGTCGGCACGCTCGATCAAGCTCGATCTGCAGCCTTTCACCTTGGTGGGCGCCACCACCCGTGCCGGCATGCTGACCAACCCGCTGCGCGACCGGTTTGGCATCGTCACGCGGCTGGAGTTTTACTCGGCCGCCGAGCTGGCCACCATCGTGCACCGCTCGGCCGGGTTGCTGAAGGTGCCGATTGATGCCGAGGGCGCGTTTGAGATCGCCCGCCGGTCACGCGGCACACCGCGCATTGCCAACCGGCTGCTGCGCCGGGTGCGCGACTACGCCGAGGTGAAGGGCGACGGCAGCATCAGCCGCACGATGGCCGACAAGGCGCTGGTGATGCTGGATGTCGATCCCGAAGGTTTTGATTTGATGGACCGCAAGCTGCTGGAGGCGGTGATCCACCGCTTTGACGGCGGCCCGGTGGGGCTGGACAACGTGGCGGCCGCGATCGGCGAGGAGCCCGGCACGATCGAGGACGTGATCGAGCCGTTTTTGATCATGCAGGGGTTTTTGCAGCGCACGCCACGGGGGCGTATCGCCACCTTGGCGGCTTATCGTCACTTGGGTGTGGCGCCGCCATCAGCGGCTGGCGGGCTGTTTGGCGAGTAGCGCCGCCGTGCACACAGCGGCGCTGGCCGCTCAAACCAAGTCTTCGATCACCAAACGGTGGTAGCGCTCGGCCACACGCGCGCCGTGTTGCTGTGCGACAGCCGCGACAGTGGCAGCATGGGCATCGTCGGGCGTATAGACCACCAGCCAGCCGCAGCCTTCTTTGGCCAGGGCCTGGTAGCGGCGCATCAGCGTTACCTCGTAGCCAAAACCGGCAAAGTCGCTGGTGTGGTCCAGCATGTCCGACATCACGCGGTTTTCTTCGTCGGCGCTGTACTGCAGCACATCGTCGACGCCAAAGCCCTGGGCCAGCAAACTTTGGCGGGCCGCAGAGGCCACCGTGTCGTTGTCAAACGCCACCACCACATGCCCGATGGGCCGGAATACGCCAAAGGACATCGCCGAATCCGTCTTGCGCAATCGCCGCACCGTCATGGTCGAACCTCCATGTCAACAACGCTGGCAGCAGCATAGGCCAGGCCACGTGGGGTGCAAGCAGCCGCCACCCTGGCAGCAGGGAGATAGTCAGCCCGGAAGCTGAAGCCGCCGTGCAAATGCCTGCGCCGACCGCGCCATCCCCAACAGCGTGGGGATGCTGGTCGCCAGCCGATTGAGCCAGGCGGCCTGCAGTTCGGGCGCATCCGGATAATCGCGCGCCAGCGCGTTGCGCAATTCACGCAGCAGCTTCAAGTCGGCCGCGCTGGGCACGGCACCCAGACGCTCCAGCCGTTGCAGCTTCTCGATGAAGGTGGCCTCGGGTGCAACCGGCTCCTGGGCCGCCAGCAACAAGCCAGGCAACACCTTCTCGCCCAGCGAGTCTTGCAACTTGGCAAACCGGTGGGCGATCTGGTCGAGCAGGCGTCGCTGCAGCGGGTTGATCGCCGACACGGTGTTTGCGTTGAAGGGCAGCAGCGGCTGCGCTTCATCCAGTGCCTGCGCCAACACCTGCGCGTGCAGGCCGCATTCAGCCAGCGCCGCCGCCAGCTTGGCGGATGCGCCGTCTGCCATCACAGCCGCACGCCCTCGGCGCGGGCGACGCGGTGCACCGGCAACTCGCTGCGGTGCAGCGGGCTGTGGATGACCAGATCGATGCGCTCGCCCTCAAACTCTGGCGTGTCATGCAGATCGGCCAAAAACCGCAGCTTGTTGGCTATCAGTTGATCGGCGTTGTGTTCGGGCGTTTCGAGGTAGAGGTCCACATCACCGCCACGCTGTGCATCATGCAAACGTGAACCAAACAGCCACAGCACCGATTGGGCACCAAAGCGTCGCGCCGCCGCACTGCGCAGCAGGTTGATCTGGGCCGGGCTGAGTCGCATGGTGCGTCGAATTGTAGTGACGAGGCCCGACGCAGGGCCTGCGTCCGGCTCAACCCGCCGGCTTGCCGCGCCGCTGCTGCCAGGCGATCAGCTCGCCGATGAAACCCTTGCGGAAGGCCAGCACACACACCACGAAGATCACGCCGATGATCACCGTCACCCACGAGCCCACGCGGTCGGCCAGGTAGTCTTGCAGGCCGATGATCGTGAAGGCGCCCAGCACAGGGCCGGCAAACGTGCCCATGCCGCCCAGCAAGGTCATCAGCACCACCTCGCCCGAGAGCGACCAATGCGCGTCGGTGAGCGTGGCAAAGCCCAGCACCAGCGTCTTCAATGATCCAGCCAGGCCGGCTATTGCCGTGGACAGCACAAAGGCCAGCAGCTTGTACTTGTCCACGTCGTAGCCCAGCGAGACCGCGCGCGGCTCGTTCTCGCGGATTGCCTTCAGCACCTGGCCATAGGGCGAATGCACGATGCGGATGATGGCCAGAAACACCGCGACAAACACCGCCAGCACGACAAAGTACAAGGCCACATCGCTTTTGAGCGGGATGAACCCGAACAGCGTGCCACGCGGCACACCCTGCAGCCCGTCTTCACCGCCGGTGAACGGTGCCTGCAGGCAGACGAAATAAATCATCTGCGCCATCGCCAACGTGATCATTGCAAAGTAGATGCCCTGGCGGCGGATCGCGATCAGCCCCACCACCAAGCCCAGCGCCGCACCCACCACCGCCCCGGCCAGCAGACCGGCCTCGGTAGGCCAGCCGGCGCTGCGGATCAGCCAGCCGGTGGCGTACGCGGCCGACCCGAGGTAGGCCGCATGGCCAAACGACAACAAGCCGGTAAAACCCAGCAGCAGGTTGAAGGCGCAGGCGAAGATGGCGTAACACATCGCCTTCATCATGAACACCGGGTACAGGCCGATGAAGGGCGCGGCAATCAGCACCAGCAGTGCCAGGCCCCAGGCCCAGCGGCCGCGTCGCGTCAGCGTCTGGGCAAGCGTGCCGCTCATCACTTCTCCTTGCCGAACAAGCCGGCCGGCCGGATCATCAGCACGATGGCCATGATCACAAACACCACGATGCTGGACGCCTCGGGGTAGAACACCTTGGTCAGGCCCTCGATCAGGCCCAGCGCCAGGCCGGTGAGGATGGAGCCCAGGATCGAGCCCATGCCACCGATCTCCACCACCGCAAACACCACGATGATCAGGTTGCTGCCCATCAGCGGGGTGATCTGGATCACCGGCGCGGCCAGCACACCGGCCAGCGCGGCCAGGCCGGCGCCGGCGCCGTAGGTCAGCATCACCATCATCGGCACGTTGATGCCAAAGGCCTGCACCAGCGCCGGGTTTTCGGTGCCGGCGCGCAGG
>JANOBL010000886.1:0-1823 GCA_031411635.1 Betaproteobacteria bacterium | reverse complement strand
TGCCGCTGGGCCTGCAGGCGGCGCTGGGCCGGGGCTTGGGCACGCTGCTGCATGCGCTGGCGGGCGGGCGCCGTCGGGTGGCGCTGCGCAACGTGGCCTTGTGCCTGCCGGATTGGGACGAGCGTGCACGCCGCCAATTGGTGCGCACGCACTTCCAGTGGCTGGCGCGCAGCCTGCTGGAGCGCGGCCTGCTTTGGTATGCGCCCACCGCCCGGCTCAAGCAACTGATCCAGATCGAGGGCGATGTGGAATTTGCCCAGCGTTGCAACCAGCCGGTGATGTGGCTGGTGCCGCACTTTGTGGCGCTGGACGTGGCGGGCGTGGCCACGCAGTTGTTTCAGCAGCGCCAGGTGGCGTCGATCTACCAGGCGCAGAGCAATGCGGTGTTTGATGCGGCGATGCGCAGCGGCCGGCTGCGCTTTGGCCTGGGCGAGTTGTATGCGCGCAGCGAAAAAGCGCTGCCGCTGGTGCGGGCGATCCGGCGCGGTGCGGTGTTTTTCAACCTGCCCGACATGGATTTTGGTGCCCGCGATGCAGCCTTTGTGCCGTTTTTTGGCGTGCCGGCCGCCACCTTGCTGGCGCCGGCGCGCATGGCCCGCGCGTTGGGCATGACGGTGCAGCCGGTGCTGGCCGAGATCCTGCCGGGTGGCCAGGGCTACCGGGTGCAGTTTCTGCCGCCGTGGGAGGATTTTCCGGGCGACGACGATCTGGCCGCCGCCAGCCGCATGAACCAGTGGATAGAGCAGCAGGTGCGCAGCAACCCGGCGCAATACCTGTGGGTGCACAAGCGTTTCAAGACCCGGCCCGAGGGCCAGCCGCCGCTGTACGGATGAGCGGCCGATAATCCTGGCCATGAGATTGAAGTTCACCAAGATGCAGGGCGCCGGCAACGACTTTGTGGTGCTCGATGCCACCCAGGCGCCGATCGAGCTGAGCCGCGAGCAACTGCGCCGGCTGGGCGACCGGCGCTTTGGCGTGGGGGCCGATCAAATCCTGCTGGTGGAGCCGTCGCGCAGCGCCGAGGCTGATTTTCGCTACCGCATCTTCAACAACACCGGCGACGAGGTGGAGCATTGCGGCAACGGCGCGCGCTGTTTTGTGCGCTTTGTGCATGCGCGCGGCCTCAGCACCCAGCGCACGCTGACGGTGGACACCGTGAACAACCGGCTGCGCCTGCACCTGCAGGACGACGGCCGGGTGACCGTGGACATGAACCGCCCGGTGTTTGACTTGGCGCGGGTGCCGTTTGATGTCAGCGGCCTGGTGCCTACGGTGGAGGGCAGCTTCGAGCTGTGGCCGCTGGACCTGAACGAGGGCCGGCAGGTGTTGGTGGCCGTGCTGTCGATGGGCAACCCGCATGCGGTGCAGCGTGTGGCCGATGTGCGCGAGGCGCCGGTGGTGGCGCTGGGCTGGCAGGTGGAGCAGCACCGGCGCTTTGCGCGCAAGGTCAATGCCGGCTTCATGCAGGTGGTGTCGCGCACCCAGATTGCCTTGCGGGTCTACGAGCGTGATGCCGGCGAGACGCTGGCCTGCGGCACCGGCGCCTGCGCTGCGGTGGTAGCAGGCATTCGGCTGGGCTGGCTGGACCGCAAGGTGGATGTGCAGGCGCGTGGCGGGCTGCTGACCATCGAGTGGCCCGACGACAACGCCCATGTGCTGATGACCGGGCCGGCAGAGACAGTCTTTGAAGGAGAAATCGAACTGTGACGATTCAAGGCGGCATCACCGAGACCGACATCGCCAGCTACCTGGCCAACACGCCGGGCTTTTTTGAGCGCCATGCCGATCTGCTGGCCACCATCCAGTTGGCCAGCCCGCATGGC
>JANOBL010000885.1:0-3835 GCA_031411635.1 Betaproteobacteria bacterium | reverse complement strand
TGCGCCGCCTGCTCGACACCCCAGCGCCGGCCGCGCCCGCGTTGCCGATTGTCGCCCCCGCTGTCGCCCCCGCTGACCCAGGCCCGCCATGAACCCGCTTGTCGCCCCCGAAGCCCATGCCCGCAGACACCGCACTGCGCTGTCGGTCAACGTCAACAAGATTGCGCTATTGCGCAACACCCGGCATCTGGGCATCCCGGATGTGGTCAAGCTGTCGCGCCAGGCGCTGCAGGCCGGTGCCCAGGGCATCACCGTGCATCCCAGGCCCGATGCCCGCCACATCCGCGCTGACGATGTGCATGCGCTGGCCACGCTGATGCGCGAGTGGCCGCAGGCCGAATACAACATTGAAGGCAACCCGTTCCACAACCTGATGGGTTTTGTGGGCGCGCTTTGTTCAAAAGGCCACCCACCGCACCAGCCCACGGTGGTGCCCGACAGTGAAGGCCAGTTCACCAGCGACCAGGGCTGGCGCTTTCCTGAAGACGCGGCGCGGCTGCAGCCGGTGATTGCCGAGGCGCAGGCGCTGGGCGTGCGGGTGAGCCTGTTCATGGACCCGGCGCCCCAGATGATGGCTGCGGCCCGCGCCTGTGGCGCCGACCGGGTGGAGCTGTACACCGAGGCCTATGCCAGCGCCTTTGGCAGCGCGAGTCAGGCCGAGGTGCTGGCGCGCTACACGGCGGCCGCCGAGGCCGCGCTGGCAGTGGGCCTGGAGATCAACGCCGGCCACGACCTGAACCGCGACAACCTGACGGCGTTTTTGCGCGCCGTGCCCGGTGTGCTGGAGGTGTCGATCGGCCATGCGCTGATCGCCGACGCGCTGGAACTGGGGCTGACCGAGACGGTGCGCGACTACCAGCGCTGTATTCAGCGGGCGTTTGTTGGGGCGTCTGCCCAATGATCCACGGCATCGGCACCGACATCTGCGACATCCGCCGCCTGCGCGCCACCCTGGAGCGGCGCGGCGAGCGCTTTGCCGAGAAGGTGCTGGGCCCGGCCGAGCTGGGCGTGTTCCGCGCCCGCCGCGCCCGGGTAGAGGCACGCGGCATCAGCTACCTGGCCACCCGTTTTTCGGCCAAGGAGGCGTTTTCCAAGGCCATCGGGATGGGCATGCGCTCACCGATGACCTGGCGCGCCTGCGAGATCCTCAACCTGCCCAGCGGCGCACCGGTGATCCGCTTGCACGGCGCACTGGCCACCTGGTTTGACGCACAAGGCCTGCGCGCCCATGTCACCGTCACCGACGAAACCGATTACGCCGCCTCGTTTGTGGTGGTTGAGAAAGCACAAGACGCATGAGCACTGACCTGAGCCCTGTGCACGCCCCGGTGGTGTTGGACATCGCAGGCACCCGGCTGGATACCAAGGACCGGCGCCGCCTTAAAAATCCGCTGGTCGGCGGGCTGATCCTGTTTGCCCGCAACTGGGTGAACCGGGCCCAGCTCACGATGTTGACCGCCGAGATCAAGAAACTGCGGCCGGACCTGCTGATCTGCGTGGACCATGAAGGCGGCCGGGTGCAGCGTTTCCGCAGCGATGGTTTCACCCATTTGCCGGCCATGGCGGTGCTGGGCGAGCGCTGGATGCGCGATGCGATGGCCGCCACCAATGCCGCCACCGCCGCCGGTTATGTGCTGGGCGCCGAGCTGCGCGCCTGCGGCGTGGACCTGAGCTTCACCCCGGTGCTGGACCTGGACCACGGTGGCAGCGGCGTGATCGGCGACCGCGCTTTTCACCGCGATGCGCGGGTGGCCACGGTGCTGGCCAAGAGCCTGATGCACGGCTTGTTGCAGGCCGGCATGGCCAATTGCGGCAAGCATTTTCCGGGGCATGGGTTTGTCAAGGCCGACAGCCATGTGGCGGTGCCGGTGGACAAGCGGTCGCTGATAGCGATCCTGGCCGACGATGCCAAGCCGTATGAATGGCTGTCCACCAGCCTGGCCAGCGTGATGCCGGCGCATGTGATCTACCCCAAGGTGGATGCCGCGCCGGCCGGCTTTTCCGAGCGCTGGCTCAAACACATTCTGCGCGGCGACCTGGGCTTTCAGGGCGCGATCTTCAGCGACGACCTGAGCATGGAAGCCGCCAAGGTGGCCGGCAGCACCATGGCTTCGTCACTGGCTGCGCTGGGCGCTGGCTGCGACATGGTGTTGCTGTGCAACCAGTCGGTGGACGGCGGCGCCGCGGTGGACGCCTTGCTGGCCGATCTGCAAGCCGCTGCGGCCGATGGCCGCTGGCGGCCCGATGCCGACAGCGAGGCGCGCCGGCTGGATTTGCTGCCGCTGAGCCCGCCGCTGCCCTGGGACGAGTTGATGCACCAGCCGGCCTACCAGCACGCGCTGGAGTTGCTGCCCTGAGCTGACGGGTGCGCGGCGTCAGGCGCCGTAGCGCTGCTGCAGATAAGCCAGCAGGGTGCGCAAAGTCTGCGCCTCGCCGCCCACCGGCCGGCCGGGGCGGGCAGCATCGTTCCAGGCGTACAGATCGATGTGCAGCCACGGGATGGACTCGGGCACGAAGTCGGCCAGGAACAGCGCGGCGTTGATCGCGCCGCCTTGCGGCCCACGCCCGGTATTGACGATGTCGGCAATGTCGCTCTCGATGCCAGCGTGGTACGGCGCCCACAGCGGCAGATGCCACAGTGGATCGTGCCGCGCCAGGCCATCGTCCATCAGCTTGCGGGCCAGTGCGGTATCCCGGGTGAACAGCGCCGGCAAATGGCCGCCCAGCGCCACCCTGGCGGCGCCGGTCAGCGTGGCCATGTCGATCAGCAGATCGGGCGTGCCTTCGACGGCATAGGCCAGTGCATCGCACAGGATCACCCTGCCTTCGGCATCGGTGTTGCCGATCTCGATCTGCAGGCCGCTGCGGGTCTTGAACACATCGCCCGGCCGGTAGGCGTTGCCGGCGATCGCGTTTTCCACCGCCGGGATCAGCAACTGCAGCCGCAGCTTCAGCTTCAGCGACATCACCAGCGCGGCCAGGCCCAGCGCATTGGCCGCGCCGCCCATGTCCTTCTTCATCTGGCGCATGCCGTCCGGGCTTTTGATGTCCAGGCCGCCACTGTCAAAACAAACCCCTTTGCCGACCAGTGACAGCAGCGGCGCGGTCTTGGCCAGGCCGGGTGCGGCCCAGTTCAGCTCGATCAGGCGCGGGGCTTGCACCGCCGCCCGGCCCACCGCATGGATCGCCGGGAAGCCGGCTTTCAGCAGTGCATCGCCCACAGTCTGCTTGAAGCTGGCGCCATGGGCCTGGGCCAGGGCCTGGGCGGCGGCGGCCAACTCGGCAGGGCCCAGGTGCTCGGCGGGGGTGTTGATCAGGTCGCGGGTTTGCGCCACCGTCTGCGCCAGCAGCAGGCCGTGGCGGGCGGCGGCGCTGGGCGCCAGCACCAGCTCGGCGGGGTTGTGGCTGGGGTTGTGGCTGGGGTTGTGGCTGGATACTTGCTTGTAGCGTGCAAAGCGGTAGGCACCCATCTGCCACGAGAACGCCGCCGCCTCGTCATCGGCGGCCAGGCCTTCATCACCCAGGCGGTAGCGGCCGGCCGGCAACTGGCGGGGCAGGGCCGCCAGCGCCCAGGGATGGCCGGGCCCCCGCACCCCCGCCCACACCGATTGCAGCTTGCCATCGGCATCGGGCAGCAATGCATGGGTGTCGGGTGCACCGTCAAAGCCCACGGTGGCCAGCCACTGGCGCGCAGCGGCGCCCAGCCCGGCACTGTCGCTGGCAAACCGGGCCTTGTCGGTCAGGTGAATCGGGATGTTGGCCAGGGCGGGTTTTTTCAGCGTGACGGTCATGGTGTGTTTCGGCTGGCGCCGGGAGGATGAAAAACGCCGCCTCG
>JANOBL010000884.1:0-3872 GCA_031411635.1 Betaproteobacteria bacterium | reverse complement strand
TTTTGCTCAGTCCCCCGCACCGGCCGCAAGCGCCCGCCGTCTCCTCCTTTACCTGCGCAAAACACGGCAACCCGTCCCGGCGCTCGACCACCAATGTGGCGTGGGACGGTTTTCATAACCGTGCGCAATGCACCGCCGGTGGTGGGCCGAGGACGCCGGGTGACCGGATGCCGTAGGTAAAGGGGGAGAAGTCGGCCGCCGCAGGCCGGCTTCGGAGGACACGGAGGCAGCCGGTCACCCGGTGGCCTCGGCCTCGCTCTGGCCCCAATCAAACGCCGCCAGCGTAAGCCTGCTGCCGCCAAGCCTCGAACACCGCCACCGCCACCGCATTGCTCAGGTTCAGGCTGCGCTGGCCCGGCCGCATCGGCAGCCGCACTTGCTGTTCGGGTTCAAAGTGCTGGCGTATCGCGGTTGGCAGGCCGGCGGTTTCGTTGCCGAATACCAGCCAGTCACCGGGCTGCCACCGCACCGCCGACAGCGGCAAAACACCCCGGGTGGTAAAAGCCCACAGCCGGCCGCCCAGCGCCTGTTGTGTGGCCAGCAATGCAGCCCAATCCGCATGGCGCTGCACCGCAGTGAACTCGTGGTAATCCAGCCCGGCGCGGCGCAGCAATTTGTCGTCCATCGAAAAACCCAGCGGCTCCACCAGGTGCAGCGCACAGCCGGTATTGGCTGCCAGCCGGATCACATTGCCGGTGTTGGGCGGGATTTCGGGCTGCACCAGCACGATGTGGAACATGGTGCCGGCATTGTCGCGTGGGCCGCAGCGATCAATCGCCCGGCGCCGGGGTGCGCGCAAGCACCCAGACTTGCACGCTGGCCGCGCCAGCCGCCAGCAACGCATGGCTGGCGGCCGCCGCGCTGGCGCCGGTGGTCAGCACGTCGTCCACCAGCGCGACATGGCGGCCGGCCAGTTGTGCGGCGGGAGCCACCCACATCGCATCGCGCAGATTGGTTTCGCGCTGCTGCCGGCCCAGGCCCACTTGGTGCGGTGTGTCGCGCAGCCGCAGCAGCCAGTGCGCTTCGGCCGGCAGGTGCTGCTGCCAGGCCACCCGCTGCGCCAAGGCCCAGGCCTGGTTGTAGCCGCGCTCGGCCAGCCGGGTTTCGCTCAGCGGCATGGGCAGTAGGCAGGTCACCGCCGGGGGCGATGCCCGCTGTACGGCTTGGTGCAGCAGATCGCCCAGCAGCGGTGCCAGTTCGGGCTGGTTTTGAAACTTGAGCCGCTGCACCAACCGGTCCCACGGAAAGCCATAGGCCACCGCTGCGATGCAGCGACTGTAGGCCGGCGGTTGGCGCTGGCAGGCGCCGCAGACCTTCCCGCCCACGTTCGGCAGCGCGCAGCGCGGGCAGCAGCGGGCTTGATCGTCCACAAAGCTGGCCCGGCAATCAGCGCACAGGCCTTGGCCGTTCCAGGTGCCGCAGACCTCGCAAGGCCAGGGCAGCCAGGCCAGCCGCTGGCGCCTTCCAGCAGCGGGATCGAGACTGCGGCTTGGCGCTGGCATGGTCTCAATATACTGCCCGGCCATGCCCGATGACCGTGCCGCGCAGGCCACCAAACCCCTCGCCGACAACACGCCTGACCCACGCGCGCTGGCCCACTTGCTGGCGCGCCAGGCGCGGGCTGCGCAGGCGCCGTGGTTGCACCAGGAGGTGGCAAGCCGCATGGCCGAACGCTTGCCGGTGATCAAGCAGCCGCCCGAGACCTGGCTGGATTGGTGGGGCCACACCGGTGCCGGCGCAGCGGCGGTGGCTGCCATCTGGCCGCAAGCACGGCGCAGCGTGGTGGAACCCACCCCCGCGCTGGCCGAGCGCAGCCGCGCCGCATTGCAAGCCCCCTGGTGGGCCTGGGGCCAGCGCCGGCAGGCGGCAGCAGCGCCGGTGTGGCTGGAGTCCGGGGTGCCGGCCGGCGCCGCCGGCATGCTGTGGTCCAACCTGGGCTTGCACTTGCACGCCGATCCGGCGGCGCTGCTGGCGCGTTGGCACCGGGCGCTGGCGGTGGATGGCTTTGTGATGTTCTCCAGCTTCGGCCCCGACACCTTGCGCGAGTTGCGGGCGCTGTATGCCGAGCTGGGCTGGCCCGCGCCGCATCCACCATTTGCCGACATGCACGATGTGGGCGATGCGCTGGTGCATGCCGGTTTTGCCGATCCGGTGATGGACCAGGAACTGCTGCAACTGACCTGGAGCACGCCCGAGGCGCTGCTGGCCGAGTTGCGTGGCCTGGGCGCCAACCTGGCTCGCGGGCGTGCAACAGGGCTGCGAACGCCGCGCTGGCGCCAGCGGCTGCTGCAGGCGCTGGCGCGGCGTGCCGATGCGCAGGGCCGCATCCGCATCAGCTTTGAGCTGGTGTATGGCCATGCCTACAAGCCCGCACCGCGCCTGCCACGGGGTGAACTGGCCCATGTGTCGCTGCAGGCGCTGCGGGCCACTTTGCCCAAGCGTCCGGCTTGAGCGGCAATAGTCCCGGCAAGCGTCGGGGCCTGCATCGACATTGCATCGTCAAGCGGCTGTTGGCAGGCTGGCGCAGCCACCAAACAGCGCTGACACTGCCGCTAGAATGCGGGTTTTTCTGGCGCTTGCCTTCAGCCCTGGCCTGGGGCGTGACCCGATAGACACCCTCCCAACCTGCCCATGTCCGTCACCTTTGCCCCCAGCCCCTGGCCTTCGCCGTCCGCACCCAGGCGTGATGCCGGTTGGCGCTTTGGCCGCGAGCAGGCGTCGCCGGTGGGCTGGTTGTTTGACTTGCGGCGCAATGTGTCGATCACACCGCGCCAGATGATGGCGGCTTACGCGCTGTTGTGCAGTGTCTCGCTGCTGGTGGCGCTGGGTTTCTGGTGGCAGGGCGTGGTGGTGGTGGGCTTGTTCACCGGGTTGGAACTGCTGGCCGTGGGCGTTGCGCTGCTGCTGGTGGCGCGCCATGCCGGCGACCGCGAGTTGATCACCCTGACCGGCAACGAGCTGTCGGTCGAGCAGCGTTTTGGCCCGGGCGTGGTGCGCACCGCATTCCGCGCCGAGTGGGTGCGGGTGGAGCCGGCGGCCGACGACGGCTCGCTGGTGGAGTTGTCCGGCGAGGGCCGCAGCGTCTGCGTGGGGCGCCATGTGCGGCCCGAGATGCGGGTCACCTTGGCGCAGGAGTTGCGCCGCGCCTTGCGCCTGACGCGCACGGCCGGCGAGCGGGTTGTGGATCACGAACTTAAAACATGATGATGACGACAAACATGTGGCTGTCCCGGGTTGGGCAGGGGTTGACGGGTCTGGCTGCAGCAGTGGCAACCCAGCTTGCACTGGCCGGTGATCTACCCGGCGGGCCGGCCAAAAACCAGCTAGACCTGCATCCGCCGATCACCAAAATCGCCGCCGAGATCCAGGGCCTGCACTACTTCATGCTGATCATCTGCACGGTGATCTTCCTGGCGGTGTTTGGCGTGATGTTTTATTCGATCATCAAGCACCGCAAATCGGTGGGCCACAAATCGGCCAACTTCCACGAGAGCGTGGCGGTGGAGATTGCCTGGACCATCGTGCCGTTTGTCATCGTCACGGTGATGGGCATGATGGCCACCAAGACCGTGGTGGCGATGAAAGACACCAGCAATGCCGATCTGACGATCAAGACCACCGGCATGCAGTGGAAATGGGGCTATGACTACCTGAAGGGCGAAGGCGAGGGCATCGGTTTTGTCTCGACGCTGGATGTGGCCCAGCGCAATATGTCGGATGCGGGCCGGCCGTCGGGCGACAACTACCTGCTCATAGTGGACAACCCGCTGGTGTTTCCGGTGAACAAGAAGGTGCGCATCATCACCACCGCCTACTACTTCATCCATTCGTGGTTGGTGCCGGCGTTTGCGGTCAAGCAGGATGCGGTTCCC
>JANOBL010000883.1:0-6872 GCA_031411635.1 Betaproteobacteria bacterium | reverse complement strand
GGCTCACGGTCTTGCGGTTCAGGCGTTGTTGCAGCAGGTTGAATGGCGCCGGGGCGCCGGCGATCCACACCAGCAGCTCGCCGTCCAGCACTGTGCCATCGGGCAGTCCAACGGCGGAGCTGGCCAGCTCCGGAAAGCGCTCGGTGATCAGCTCTTCACCGCGTGACCAGATCCACACCCGGCCGGCTTCGCAGACGATCTGGGCCCGGATGCCGTCGTATTTCCATTCGGCCAACCACTGCGTGACCGGGCCCAGCGCGGCTTGCAGCGCCACCGGGTCGGCGCCCAGCGCCGGGTCCAGCGCATGGGCCAGAAAAAACGGGTAAGGCTGGCCTGATCGCTGGGCGGCGCTGTCTGATTCGGGTGCCAGCAGGGCTTGCAGGCGATCGGCGCTGGGCGGCGTGGCGGCGTCGGTCCAACCCATCATCCGCTGCGCCACCAGCTTGGCATCGATGCCGGCATGGCGGGCCAGCGCACGCTGCACCAGCAAGCGGCTGACACCAACCCGAAACCCCCCGCCGATCAGCTTGGTGAGCAAAAAACGCTCGTCGGGCTGCAACTCGTCCCACCAGGTGCGCAGGCAAGCGCCCACCTGCTCGGGCGACGCGCCACGCAACGGCAGCAGGCGATCGGTCATCCAGGCACACAGCCCCAGCGCACTGTGGCCACGTGGCGGTGGCAGCACCTGGGCGATGGTTTCGGCCAGATCGCCGGCCGCCTGGTAGCTGGCTTCGAACAGCCAATCGGGGATGCCGGCGGCGGCCGTGGCCTCGGCCCGCAACAGCGCGGTGGGCACGGTCTGGCGGGGCTTGCCGCCGGCCAGCAAGTACAGCGCCCAGGCGGCATCGGCCGGATCAGCGTCAGCCAAATAGCGCTGCAGTGCGGCCAGCTTGGCCTCGGTGGCGGTGCTGGCGTCCAGCTCGGCATACAGCGTGGCAAAGCGGCGCATCAAGTGGTGCCGGCGGTGTCGGTGGGCGGCAGGCTGGCGGCCGGCAGCTCGCCGCCCTCGCTGCCGTACTCGGTGTGGAACGATCCGGCCTGCAAACCCTGTTGCTGCAGCCAGCGCACCATCACCGCCTCCTGGCCGTGCGTGACGATCACACGCTGGGCGCCGGTGGCGGCAATCGCGCGCTGCAGGCCGGGCCAGTCGGCATGGTCGCTGAGTGCAAAGCCCCGGTCCACGCCCTGGCGCCGGCGCGCACCGCGCAACTGCATCCAGCCGCTGGCAAAACCGTCGCTGAAGTCGCCCAGCTTGCGCGCCCAGGCGCTGCCATGCACGGCGGGTGGTGCCACCACCAAGGCACCTGCCAGCATTTTTTTGTCGGGCAGATCGCCCAAGGTGGTGGTGGGCGGCAGCGGCACACCGGCAGCAAGATAGGCCTGGTTCAGCGGCGCCACCGCGCCATGCACCACGATGGGCCCGATCGACGCATCCACCCCGGCCAGCAGGCGCTGGGCCTTGCCAAAGCTGTAGCCCAGCAGCAGGCTGGGCCGGCCAGCGGCGACGTTGTTGCGCCACCAGGTGTTGATCTGCGCAAACACTTCAGCCTGCGGCGCCCAGCGGTACAGCGGCAGACCAAAGGTGGACTCGGTGATGAAGCAATCGCAGCGCACTGGCTCGAACGGCTCGCAGGTGGGGTTGCGCTCGTCATGGGCGCTGACGAAATAGTCACCCGAGGCCACCCAGACCTGGCCGCGATGCTCCAGCCGCACCTGGGCCGAGCCCAGCACATGGCCGGCCGGGTGCAGGCTGATGCGCACGCCGTGGTGCAGCACTTGCTCGCCATAGGCCAGGCCTTGCAGCGGCAGGCTGGCGCCCAGCCGGCAGCGCAGCACACCCTCGCTGATGGCGGTGGCCAGCACCTGGCCGTGGCCGGCGCGGGCATGGTCGGCGTGGGCATGGGTGATCACCGCACGTGGCACGGCCCGCCACGGGTCGATGTAGAAATCACCGGGTGGGCAGTACAGGCCCTGTGGGCGGTGGACGATCAGGTCGGTCATGCCGGTGGCTCAATCACCGGGGCCCAGCGGCTCGAAGAAAAACAACTGCACCAGCCGCCCATCGGCCAAGCCACTGCCAAACACTGCCGAGATGCTGTGGAAAAAATCGCTGCGGTAGACGATCAAGCGGTTGAAGCGCATAGCCACTTCAAACAGCAGATCCCAATCGCTGCGGCCCGCTGTCAGGTCGGCAAAGGCCTGGCTGCCACCGGCGGCTTGCGCTTGCATGAAGGCCTGCAGGCTGCCCCAGCGGCTGGCCTTGGCCTGCTCGGCCGACGGCGCACCGGCCCAGCCGGTTTCGCGGTGGCGCCAAAAGCTGGTGCCGCCCTGGCAATGCTGAGGCAGGCTGAGGTACAGCACACCGGCATAGGCCACCCGGCTGTCGCCATGGTCGATGTGGATGTCGCTGCGCGCCATCGATCCGGCCGTGCTGATGCGGAACGCGCCGTGGCCGGGCCAGCCCCATTTCAGATCGCGGCCCAGCGCGTCGGCGATGCCTTGGGTGATCTCCGGCGGCGCATGGCCACCGTCAGTCTGCAGGCCGGGAAAATTGGCGCGCCGGAACGCGTTCTGGTCCTGAAAGTGCAAGCCCATCGCCTGCGTTCGGACCGCCAGCGCATCGGGCAAAAAATCGTCGATCACCAGCAGCTCACACGCTGCCACCGCCTGCTGCAGCAGCGCCGGGCTGGCCGCCGCCGGGCCGGCTTGGCAGCAGTGTTGGCTGGCCTGTTGCAGCGCGTTTGACGGGCCGGTGGGCGAGCGGGCGCGTGCAAAGCCCATCACACCATCGGCGCGAAGCTGCGGGTCCAGCGCCTGGGCGCGCTGCTGGCTTGCCACGGCCTGCGGCAAGCGATCAAGCCGGTAAAGCTGGCCGGCGGCGCCGTGGTGGGCCAGCGCATGGGTGGGGTCGGCCTGCGCGGCGCTGAGAAACGCCTCAGCCGCCGGTTCAACCCGGCCCACCGCCTCCAGAATCCCGGCGCGCTGCAATTGCACATCGGCGCGCGCCGGGTCGATCAGCAGCGCCTGCTCCAGGCTGGCCAGCGCACCGGCGGCATCGCCCAAACGCAACTGCGCCTGCGCCAGGTTGATGCAATACCCCAGGTTGCCAGGCGCCAATGTGGTTGAGCGGCGCAGGTGATCAAGGCCCAGATCGGCCTGCCCCAGCTCCACCAGGATCTGGCCGGCACGGTGATGCGCATCGGCATGCCCGGGCTGGCCCTGCAGCCACTGCCAGTACAGCGCCAGCGCCTGGGTCAGCGATCCGGCTTGTTGCAGTTGGCGGGCCTGTTGCAGAAGCTTGTCGGGCGCGGCCAAACCCGTTGCAACACCCTCACCCGCCGCGCGGCGGCGCCTGGCTTCACCCATGCTTGCTCCATCAATAACGGCCGTTGATACCGGCCAGGCGCAAGAACCAATACGCCATCCAGGCCACAAAACCACGCCGCACCACCGCCCAGGGCCCGGCGCCGGTGGTGGGGTGCAGCACCTCGCGGGCGGCGGCCATCGCGCTGTGGATGCGTGCTGCCAGCTCGGTGGCAAATGCCGCATCGTGCACGATCACATTGGCCTCGAGGTTGAGCAGCAGCGACAGTGGATCGATGTTGCTGCTGCCCACGGTGGCCCAGGCATCGTCCACCACCGCCACCTTGGCATGCAAAAAGGCGGGCGTGTACTCAAACACCCGCACGCCGCTGTGCAGCATCTCGTCGTACAGCACCTGGGCCGCCAGGGCTGCAAAGCGGTAATCGGCTTTGCCCTGCAGCAGCAGCCGCACTTGCACCCCACGCTGGGCGGCACGGCGCAGCGCACGGCGGAACAAGCGGCCGGGGTAGAAGTACGGGCAGATCAGATCGACCCGGGTTTGCGCCCGGCTGATGGCCTGCACATAGGCCTGCTCGATGGCGCGGCGGCGGCGAAAGTTGTCGCGCACCAAAAACGCCACCCGCACCGGCGACAGTGCCGGCTGCGGCCCGGGCTGGGCCGCCGGCAGCACCCGCAGCCGCGCCAGCACCCGGCGTGCCCGCGCCACCGGCTCGGCGCTGCGGGCCAGCGCGCTGACTTCTTCACGCCAGTCGGCGCCCAGCGCGGCGCGGCTCCAGATGGCGCGCACCGTCTGCTCCACCAGCGCCACCACCGGGCCTTGCAGGCGCACCGCAAAATCCAGCCGGGGGGTGTCGGACCAGCCGTGGTTCAAGTCGTTGCGGTCGTCGATCAGGTTGATGCCGCCAACAAAGCCCAGTTCGTCGTCTACCACGCACAGCTTGTGGTGCAAACGGCGGAGCTGGCCCGGCTGCAGCAGCCGCCACCAGCGGTCCACCGGCCGGAAAACCGCCAGGTTGACACCGGCTTCGTCCAACCACTGGCGCAGGCGGAACAAGGTGGCCTTGCTGCCAAAACCATCCACCACCACCCCCACCCACACACCACGCCGGGCGGCCGTTGCCAAGGCCATGGCCAAGGCCTGGGCAGCGGCGTCGTCATGGAAGATGTAGGTGGCCAGCCAGACTTGATGCCGGGCCTGGTTGATCGCCTGGCACATCGCCGGGAACAGCTCGTCACCACCGGCCAGCAAGGCAACACTGTTATCACCGGTCAGCGCGGGCTCGCTGCTTGGCAAGGGGATACCGGGTGGGTCGGGTGGCAAGGGCAAGGGCATCGGCATCCGCATCGGCCAGGGCGGCGTGGCAGGTCTCAATCGAGCTGCAGCTCGACCACCAAGGGCAAATGGTCGGACATGCGCGACCAGCCGCTGTTGCGTGGCACGGTGGCCGACAGGCAGGCCATGCCCCGGGTGTAGACCCGGTCCATCGCAAACAGCGGCACCGACGACGGAAACGTGCGCTGGGCGCGCTGCGGGCCGGCGCTGGCGCGCCGCAGGCCGATCTCTTGCATGGGGCTGTCCAGCTTCTCGCCCCAATCGTTGAAATCACCGGCCACCAGCAGCGGCGCACCGGGCGGCACCTCGGCGTGGATGAAAGCCGCCAGCCGCTCCACCTGGCGCACCCGGCTGGCATGGATCAGGCCGAAATGCGCCACCACCGCATGCACCTCCACCCCTTGCCACAGCACCGGCACATGCAGCAGGCCACGTTGCTCAAAGCGGTGGTCGCTGACATCGTGGTGGCCCACATCGCCGATCGGCCAGCGCGACAGCAGCGCATTGCCATGCTCGCCATGGCGCGTGGTGGCATTGGTGCGGTAGGCCACCGCATAACCTTCGGGCGCCAGGTAATCGGCCTGGCCACCCTCGGGCCAGCCCAGCAAGGTGCGCTGAAAGTGCAAGGCCTCGCGTTGATGGAACAGCCGCACCTCTTGCAGGCACACCAGATCGGCGTCCAGCGCCTCGATGCCCAGGCCCAGGTTGTGGATCTCCAGCCGCTTGCGTGGGCCCAGGCCCCGCACGCCCTTGTGGATGTTGTAGGTGGCCACCCGCAGCAACTGGCTGCTGTGCTGGGTGGCCGCCTGGCCGGTGGCCGGAAAACGCGGTGGGCCAAAGTGGGGGCTGCGCATCGTGCGGCTCAAGCGATCATTCTGGGCAGGTGCAGCACCGCCTCGGCATTGCTGGGCGAAAAGCAGCGGTCGGCCGCCTCGCGCCAGGGCAGCCAGGCAAATTGCAGATGCTCACGCGGGCTGAGCATCACTGGCGTGCCGGCGGGCACTTGCAGGCCAAACACAAACTCGGTGTTTTGCGTCACGCCAGGTGCATAGCGGTGGCGCCAGACCGGGTAGATCTCGTAGAGGTTGCGCAGGCCCCAATCGCGCAGCGCCGTGCGGGGAATGCCCGGCGAATCGATCACGATGCCGGTTTCTTCGGCCACCTCGCGGATGCAGGTGGCTTCGGGGGATTCTTCGGGCCAGTCCTTGCTGCCGGTCACG
Source organism: Betaproteobacteria bacterium (assembly GCA_031411635.1). Classification (GTDB taxonomy): domain Bacteria; phylum Pseudomonadota; class Gammaproteobacteria; order Burkholderiales; family Burkholderiaceae_C; genus Pseudaquabacterium. The sequence goes on along the minus strand of JANOBL010000883.1, from coordinate 995 downwards.
CTTTGCCAGAAGCCGGGGTGGTCGGCGCGCTCGATCAGCAGCACGTCCAGCGCCGGGGTGTGGATCACTACCAACACGCTCTCGGGGATCTTGAAGGGCTTGGCGGGGAGGACGCTCATGAGGCCAGAGCCCGCCGCTGCTGCACTGCCTGGGCCAAGCCACGCAGCAGCGGCACGGTGTCGTGCCAGCCGATGCAGGCATCGGTGATCGAGATGCCGGGTTTCAGCGCCACCCCGGGCACCAGATCCTGCCGGCCCTCGTGCAGATGGCTCTCCACCATCACGCCGATGATGCGGCGCTCGCCCGCTGTGACCTGCGCCGCCACATCGGCCGCCACATCGATCTGCCGGCGGTGCTGCTTGGCCGAGTTGGCATGCGAGCAATCGACCATCACCTGCTCACGCAGCCCCGCCTTGCGCAGCGCCGCGCAGGCGGCTTCCACATGGGCGGCGTCGTAATTGGGCACCTTGCCACCACGCAGGATCACATGGCCGTCGGCATTGCCCCGGGTCTCGAAGATCGCCGCCACGCCCATCTTGGTCATGCCCATGAACGAGTGCGCGGCAGCGGCCGAGACGATGGCATCGGCGGCGATCTGCACCCCGCCGTCGGTGCCGTTCTTGAAGCCCACCGGGCAGCTCAGGCCGGAGGCGAGTTGGCGGTGGCTTTGGCTTTCGGTGGTGCGCGCGCCGATCGCACCCCAGGCGATCAGGTCGCTCTGGTATTGCGGGCTCAGCAGGTCCAGAAACTCGGTGCCGGCGGGCAGGCCCAGTGCGTTGATCGCCAGCAGCAGCTCGCGGCCACGCCGCAGGCCCTCGTTGATGCGGAAGCTGCCGTCCAGCCGGGGGTCGTTGATGTAGCCCTTCCAGCCCACGGTGGTGCGGGGTTTCTCGAAGTACACCCGCATCACGACGATCAGCTCGTGCTGCAGTTCATCCGCCAGGGGCTTGAGCAACTGGGCGTAGTGCATGGCCTGGCCATGGTCGTGGATCGAG
>JANOBL010000882.1:0-2139 GCA_031411635.1 Betaproteobacteria bacterium | reverse complement strand
GCCGAACCCCCATCCCAACCTTCCCCCTGGCAGGGGGAAGGAGCCAAGCTTCCGAAGCTACGCCACCAGGTACACCGTGATCCCCACCGCCTTGCGCTCCGGCGGCAAGGGCGTCAGCGTGCCAACAAACACACGCCGGTTGAGCCAGCCGTGCGGCCCTTCGGGGGCAGTCAGCCGAACCACCGAGCGTGCATACCGGCCTTGCGGCGCAGCGTCGTCGATCAGCACCCGGTTGTGCACCGTGATGACGGCGCCGTCGTCGGTCTGCATCTCGTACAGCGCAGCGAGTTCTTTCACGCCGTCGCTGCGCAGCAACTGGCGATCAGCACCGCCGGGCAGCACCCGGCCGCGCAGTTGTGGACCTTCAAAACTGCCGCCCACGATGTCGATGATGAAACGCTGGCCCAGTGGCGACGGGCCCAGCTCGCGGCGCGGGCCGATGTCCACGGTGGCGTCGTAGACCAGTTCGAGCCGGGGTTGAAGCAAGGCTGTGCTCATAGTGCTGACTCCGTTGGATCAGGAAGAAACAACAACCGCCACCTGGCGCTCAATCGTGTCGATGATCGCCTGGCGCCTGGTTTCGGCCACCGCTGCCGGGTCCAGGCCCTGCTCGAAGATCGCCGAAAAGGTGGACCGGTTGGACACAAAGTGGAACGCCAGGCCGACGATGTTGGCGTAGACATCCATCAGTTGCACATCGCGGCGCATCGTGCCGTCCTGCTGCCCCCGTTCCAGCACCCGGCGCAGTTGCGCCAAGCCCTGCAGGTTGGCTTCGCGCACCACCTCGGCATCACGCACAAAGCGCCCGCCGATCAGGTTTTCGCCCATCACCAGGTGCACAAATTGCGGGTTGCCGGCATGCACGTCGAAGGCATGGCCAACGTAGGCCCGCAAGGCCTGCTGCGCCGACATGCTGTCGAGTGGCGGCTGCCAGTCGCGCTCGCGCACTTGCTCGTAAGCAAATGCCAGCGCGGCCCTGTACAAACCCTCTTTGCTGCCAAAGTGGTAGTACAGCATGCGCTTGCTGGTGCGGGTGCGCGCAGCGATCGCATCGACGCGGGCACCGGCAAAGCCGTGGTCGGCAAACTCGGCCACGGCTACCGTGAGGATGTCCTTGACGACCGGGTCCACGCTCAGGCTGGATCTGCCGCTTGCAGCGCCGCGCGCAAGTCGTCGCACAGCGATTCTGCGGCGGCCAGGCTGTCGGCCGAAATCGCGGTGTAGCTGAAGAAGCCGTGGTTCAGCGTCGCAAACTCGCGCAGCGTTGTTGGCACGCCCGCCGCCTTCAAAGCCTTGGCGTAGGCCAGGTTGTCCTGGTACAGAAAGTCGTGCACCCCAACACCCAGGATCACAGGCGCCACGCCAGCCAGCGTGGGTGCGTACAGCGGCGAGACCAGGGGATCACGCGCCTTGCGATCGGCCTGCGGCCCACTGCCCAGGTAGGCCACGCCTACCGCGCCATGGCCATCACCGGCCAGGTCGGTGGCCGGGTACAGCAGAAACTGCAGCGCCAGCTTGATGCCCTCGTCACGGCAGACCACGGCGCTCACCGCCGCCAGGTTGCCGCCCGCGCTGTCGCCGCCCACGGCCAGCGGCTTGTCGGCGCCGCCAAACCGCGCCCGCTGGCTGTTCACCCAGCGCATTGCGGCCAGCGCGTCCTGCACGCCGGCCGGGAACGGGTCTTCGGGCGCCAGGCGGTAGCCGACGGTGACCACCACCGCACCGGTGCGGTTGGCGATGCGGATGCAATGCGCCTCGTGTGAATCGATGTCGCCGACGATCCAGCCGCCGCCGTGAAAGTACACCAGGGTGGCACTGGGTTTCTCGTCGCCCAGCGGCCACACCACACGCGCCGGGATGGCGCCCGCGGGGCCGGGGATCTGGACGTCTTCGCGGCGCCCGGCTTCGAGCTTGGGCTTGGGGTACAGCAGCGCGCGCACATTGCGTGCACGTTCGCGCATTTCGGGGCCGCTGCCTTCGTAGAGACCGGGGATGCCGGACTCCTTCCAGCGGCGCTCCATGTCGGCGATGGCGGTGTCGAGTGTCATGGTGTGTGGGCTTTCGATGGGGTCACCGCAATAGGGCGATGGCTTATTTGGCGGGAACAACGTTGACCAGATCGATCACCACCGACTGGCC
>JANOBL010000881.1:0-2006 GCA_031411635.1 Betaproteobacteria bacterium | reverse complement strand
GCGCGCGAGACCCGGGGCCGCCGAGCGGCCACACAGGCACCGGTCGGGGTTACTTCACGTCTTTCCAGTAGGCGGCATTCAGTCGCCAGGCGATGACGGTGAAGACTGTCAGGAACAGCAGCACCCAGACACCGAGGCGCACCCGCTGACCTTGTGCAGGCTCGCCCATCCACTGCAGGTAGGCCACCAGGTCGGCCACCGCAACGTCGTAATCAAGCTTGCTCAGGCTGCCGGGCTTGCTCAGCTCGAAGCCTTTGAACTGGTGCACCGTCTTGGCCGGATCGTGCGGGTCTTTGGCTTCAACGTATATCGGGCGCTGTTCGCCTTGCAGTTCCCACAGCACATGCGGCATGCCCACGGCCGGGAAGACCAGGTTGTTCCAGCCGGTGGGCCGGGTTTCGTCGCGGTAGAAGCTGCGCATGTAGGTGTAAAGGTAATCGGCGCCGCTGCCGTTTTCACCGGCGCGCGAGCGGGCGATCACGCTCAGATCGGGCGGCTGGGCGCCAAACCAGTCCTTGGCATCCTTGGCGCTGAGCGCCACCGTCATCAGATCGCCCACTTTCTCGCTGGCGAACAACAGGTTTTTCTTGATCTGATCATCGGTCAGCTCGATGTCGCGCATGCGGTTGTAGCGCATGTACGCGGCCGCATGACAGTTCAGGCAGTAGTTGACGAACAGCTTGGCGCCATGCTGCAGCGCGGCCATGTCGGTGACCCGGTCCTTGGGAAATTTGTCCCAGGCCGGGCCGCCCTCGCTGGCCACCGCGGCCATCGGCAGCGTCGCAAAAAACGCCAGCGCGGCCAGCAGGCTGAGAATCATTCTTTTCATGGTTGAGCGCTCCGGCGTCAGTGGGCCGCGAAGGTGACGCGATCAGGCACCTGCTTGAAAGTGCCGATCGTGCTCCACCACGGCATCAGCAGGAAAAAGCCGAAATAAAACAGCGTGCCGATCTGTGCCACCAAGGTGCCGATCTCGGACGGCGGCTGGATGCCCAGGTAGCCCAGCACCGCAAAAAACACCACAAAAATGCCGTACAGGATCTTGTGCCAACCGGGCCGGGAGCGGATCGATTTGACCGGGCTGTTGTCCAGCCAAGGCAGGAAGAACAGGATGATCACCGCACCGCCCATCACCACCACGCCCCAGAACTTGGCGTCGAAGGTTTTAAGCAGCGCGATGCCGATCACCACCGCCACCGCGATCACGATCCGGGCTTTGCCCTTGACCGCCAGCAGCGAGACCAGGCCGGCCAGGCCGGCGATCACGCACAGCACCGTGACCATGCCATCGTTGGTGGCGCGCAGCATCGAATAAAACGGCGTGAAGTACCAGACCGGGGCGATGTGCGCTGGCGTCTTGAGCGGATCGGCCGGGATGAAATTGTTGTACTCCAGAAAGTAGCCGCCCAGTTCCGGGCCGAAGAACAGGATGGCGCAAAACACCATCAGGAACATCGACACCGCAAAGATGTCGTGCACCGAGTAGTACGGGTGGAACGGGATGCCATCCAGCGGCACGCCAGCGGCGTTTTTCTTGGCCTTGATCTCGACCCCGTCCGGGTTGTTCGAGCCCACCTCGTGCAGCGCAATGATGTGCGCCACCACCAGGCCCAGCAGCACCAGCGGCACGGCGATGACGTGGAAGCTGAAGAAGCGGTTCAAGGTGGCGTCGCCGACCACGTAATCACCGCGGATCAGCAGCGCCAGATCGGGCCCGATGAACGGCACGGCGGCAAACAGGTTGACGATCACCTGCGCGCCCCAATAGCTCATCTGGCCCCAAGGCAGCAGATAGCCCATGAAGGCCTCGGCCATCAGGCACAAAAAGATCGCACAGCCGAACACCCAGACCAGTTCACGCGGCTTGCGGTAGCTGCCGTAGATCAGGCCGCGTAACATGTGCTGTTAGACCACAAAAAAAAACGCCGAGGCGCCGGTGGAATGCATGTAGCGGATCAGCCAGCCCCAGGGCACATCGCGCATGATGTACTCGACCGACGCAAAGG
>JANOBL010000880.1:0-8020 GCA_031411635.1 Betaproteobacteria bacterium | reverse complement strand
GATGCCGCGGCAGCGGGCCGGGCGGTCGACACGGCGGTGAACCGCTTTGGCTCGGTCGATATCCTTGTCAACAACGCCGGCATCCTGATTCGCAAGCACTTCCTGGAGCTGTCGGTCGACGAATGGAAGCGCGTGATCGATACCGACCTCACCGCCTGCTTCATCCTGGCCCAGCACGCGGCCAAACACATGATCGCCCGCAAGTGGGGCCGCATCATCAACATCAGCTCGATCATGAACCACGTGTCGCGGCCGCTGCTCACGTCGTACACGTCGGCCAAGGGCGGCGTTGCAGCGCTGACGCGGGCGCTTGCCGCCGACCTGGGCGGCACCGGCGTCACCGCCAACGCGCTTGCGCCCGGCTATACCGAGACCGAGTTCAGCCAGGCTGGCAACAAGGAGTTCCACGCTTTCATCAGCGACTGGACCCCGGCGCGCCGCTGGGGCCGGCCGGACGACATCTGCGGCCCGGCCGTGCTGCTGGCCTCCGACGCCGGTGCCTACATCAACGGCCAGGTGCTCTATGTCGACGGCGGCTTCCTCGCCGTGACCAAGTGACCCGGCGCGGCTCCAGCGACTGCGAGGTTCGGACATGAGTGTCGATTCATCATCGGTTGCCCAAGGTCCGTCGGCGCTGCGCCGCGCGATCGATTCGCACGCGTTCATCGTGCTGCGAACCTTCGGCGTCTTTGTGGCACTCTGGTACGCGTTCTTCGTGCTGAATGCCAACCCGCTGCAGTTGCCTTCGCCGCTGCGCGTGGTCAATGCGGTGAGCGGACTGGCCGTGTCGGGCGAGTTGCTGGAGCACGCGATGATCAGCACCTCGCGTCTTGTGGTCGCGCTGCTGATCGCGATCTTGCTGGCCGTGCCGCTGGGCTTTCTGATGGGCCTGAGCGAGAAGGTCAATGCTTATGTCGATCCGCTGGTCGAGCTGCTGCGCCCGGTGTCGGGCATCGCCTGGATACCGCTGGCGCTGTTCATCTTCGGCGTTGGCGACACGCTGCCGGTCTTCATCATGGTCTACGTGGCGTTTTTCCCGCTGCTGCTCAACACCATTGCCGGCGTGCGCCAGGTTGACCGCAAGCTGGTGGCGGCGGCACGCACGATGGGCGTGGGCCGGCGCGCGATGTTGCGCCATGTGATCGTGCCGGCCGCGCTGCCCACCGTGATGGTCGGCTTCCGGCTCGCCTTTGCGGGGGCCTGGGCCGCCATCGTCGCGGCCGAGCTGATCGGCGCGCCCAGCGGCCTGGGCTTTGCGATGGAGTGGTACCGGCAACTGCTGATGACGCCAAAGGTGTTTGCCTTCATCGTGGTGATCGGCGTGGTGGGCTACCTCTGCGACCTCGCGTTGCGCCGGCTGCAGCGCTGGCTGACACCTTGGTCCGAAGGGATGGAACTGCAATGAGCACCTTGCCCTCGAAGACAACAGGTGTCGGCACGCCGGCACCGACGGGTGGTGGACGTCGCGTGCCCGGCCTGAACGCGCTGCGCCCGCTGGTGCTGCCGATCATCGTGGTGGCCGTGTGGCAGGCATGGTCGTTGACGCAGGCGGCGGACAGCCGTGCGCCGTCGCCGGCACGCGTCGTTGCCTCGTTCTTCGACCTGGTCGCCAATGGCGGCCTGCTGATGGCCACCGTGCAAAGCCTCGGCCGCGTGTTGCTGGGCTTCATGTTCGCGCTGGTGATCGGCGTGACGCTGGGCGTGCTGATGGGATTCAGCCGCCGGCTGCGCGAGAACCTCGACCCGCTCGTCGAGAGCTTCCGCCCGATTGCGCCGATGGCTTTGCTGCCGATCGCGATCCTGTGGTTTGGCACCGGCACGCCAACCGCGCTGGCGATCGTGGCCTACGCGGCGTTTTTCCCGCTGCTGGTGAACACCGTGCACGCCGTCAGCCGGGTTGACCGCAAGCTGGTGCAGGCTGCACGCACGATGGGCGTGCCCAAGCCCCGCATCCTTGCCTCGGTGGTGCTGCCCGGCGCACTGCCCGGCATCCTGCTCGGCGCGCGCCTGGCGATGGGGGTCGCATGGACCGCGATCATCGCCGCCGAGCTGGCCGTGGGGGCCAAGTCGGGCGGCGGCGGGTCTGGCGGCATCGGCCAGATGATGTTTGTTTTCTACGCCTACAGCATCGACCTCAACGCGATCGTCGTCTGCATGGTGATGGTGGGCGTGGTCGCGCTGATCATTGACCGGTTGTTCCGCGTCGTCGAGCACCGGCTGACCCCCTGGAGACACTGACATGCCCGAATCCATTCAAGCGCCCAAGCTGCGCCTGCGTGACCTGTCCAAGCACTTCGTCGCGCCGCGCACCGGCCAGCGCACGCTGGCCGTGTCAAACGTCAACCTGGACATCGAGACCGGCGAGTTCGTCTGCATCGTCGGCCCTTCGGGCTGTGGCAAGTCGACCGTGCTCAACATGGTTGCCGGGCTCGACAGCGCGACCGGCGGCACGCTGGAGAAGGACGGCGTCGCGATAACCGGCCCGGGCGCCGACCGCGGCGTGATGTTCCAGGACTATGCGCTGATGCCTTGGCAGACGGTGTTCGACAACGTCGGCTTCGGGCTGCGCTATGGCACGCCGGGCAAGCCATTCACGCCGCAGCAGCGCGAGGATCGAATCCGCCAGTTTGTCGAGCTGGTCGGCTTGACCGGTTCCGAGAAAAAGTATCCACACCAGTTGTCGGGCGGCATGCGGCAGCGGGTGGCGCTGGCGCGGCTGCTGGCAAACGGGCCCGACGTGCTGCTGATGGACGAGCCGCTGGGTGCACTGGACGCGAAGACGCGCCTGATCCTGCAGGTTGAGCTGCTGCGCATCTGGGGCGAGACGGCGCCCGTCGCGCAGCGCAAGACGGCACTGTTCATCACCCACGACATCGAAGAAGCGGTTTTCCTTGGCGACCGCGTGGTCGTGATGAGCAGCCACCCGGGACGTGTGCGCGAGGTGCTGGACATCGACCTGCCCCGCCCGCGCGACGAGTCGGTGCGCGCCGATCCGCGCTTCGGCCACCTTGTTGAGCAGATCTGGCGCCTGATCCGGGACGAGGCCTACCGCGCCATCGGCGGCCCCGTCGATGCCGCGCCCGTGGCGGCCCCGGTCGCCTGACAGCCTTTCGCAATCGAACAACAGGAGACCTCATGGTCAATGACACAGTCAGCAATATCGTCGTCGCGCGGCGCCGCGCCGTTATCGGCGGCCTCGGCGCGATGGCCGCAGGTGGCATCGTCGGATTTCCGGGCATCGTGCGGGCGCAGGGCAACCGCAAGGCATTGAAGGTGTCGGTCGGGCGCATTCCCTGGGCCGCCGGCAACTCGCCGATGACCCAGTACATGATGCTCAACAAGCTGTTCGAGAAGCGTGCCGCCGAGTTTGGCTACGACCTCACGGTGGACTGGCGCGAATACCCCACCGCGCTGCCGATGGTCGAGGCGATGGTCGGCAACAACCTCGACATGGGCATGTGGGGCAATACGCCGATCATCCGCGGCATCTCGTCGGGCCTGCCGATCAGCCTGATGGTCGTGGGCGAAGGGCACCTGCGCTTTCTCGTCACAACGCGCAAGGGCTCGCCGCTGCGCACGATGCAGGACCTGAAGGGCAAGACGATCGGCGTCTCGCTCGGCGGCGACCCGCAAAGCGCGTTGTCGCAGATGCTGCGCTTCGAGCTGGGCAGCGCCGATCCCAAGGACAACGGCATCAAGTTTGTCAACATGCCCACCCACGCCCAGGCGGCCTCGGTGCCGACCGGCGTCGATGCCACCTGCACCATCTATCCGGCCTACCTGGCGGCGCAGAGCACCGGCACGGTCGCGATCGCAAACTCTTTCGGCTACACCGAGGACCACTACGAAGGCCCGCTCGGCAAAGGCGCCGGCCTGCTGTTGCCATCGGTGAAGAAGTCGCAGTTCTACCCCGACGGCTACTACCTGCACCGCTCGTTCTGGATCCTGCGCAACGCGATGGCCGAGCAGCATCCGCAGGTGGTCGTCGCTTTCCTGATGGCGCAGCAAGAGTCGGTTGCCGCGCTGACGGCGATGGACGCCGGGGCGGTGTCGCAACTCGTCAAGGACTACTGGAAGCTCGATGCGGTTGCAGGCGCCAAGGTGGTGAAGGACGATGTGCTGTTCTCGCGCGGCTGGTCCTGGCCGACCGAGAACGACGCAAGGGCGGTGCTCGAGTCGTCGAAGTACATGGTGCAGAACAAGGTGATCGAGGAGCCACTGAGCTGGGCCCAGGTGAAGGGCGCGTTTGCCCGCACCGCGCCGCTGGTCAAGCAGGCCTACGAGCGCATGGGTTCCAAGCCCGCGGCAGCGGAGTTCATCCGCACCGACACGGCGGACCTGCGCGGCCGGCCGTTGTGGGAAATGGACAAGTGGGCCGACCGCAGCTAAGGGCCTGTTCGGGGATAGGTTGTGCATTTGGCCGTCGGATGCGGGATGCGATGCAAGGCGCAAAGCACAGCGATGCCCATAGGCATCGCGAGCATTTGCAACGCCGCAGCGCGCCCGCAGGCGGCGAGCCGAATGTGCAAGTTGTCCCCGAACAGGCCCTGATGTGGTGGCCTTGGCGTGACAACAACCAGGAGTGATCTGATGAAAGTAGGGTTTGTAGGACTCGGCGTGATGGGCAGCCCGATGGCGCTCAATATCCTCAAAGGCGGGCACGATCTGACCGTTTACGACCGCAGCCCCGAAGCCATTGCACGGCTGACGGCAGCCGGCGCGCGTGCCGCGTCGACACCGCGCGAGGTGGGCGAGGCCAGCGAGGTGGTGGTGACGATGCTGCCCGAGCCGCAGCATGTGCACGAGGTTGTCCTCGGCGCCGACGGCATTGCCAAGGGCCTGCGTGCCGGCGGCGTGGTCATCGACATGAGCACCATCGACCCGCAGACCTCGCAGCGCGTCGGCGACGAGTTGCGGCGTCTGGGCATGGACATGGTCGATTCGCCAGTGGGCAAGACCTCGGAGCATGCGGTGAGCGGAACGCTGACGCTGATGGTGGGCGGCAACCCCGACACGATCGCCCGCGTCAAGTCCGTGCTCGACTGCATGGGCAGCGAGACGTTCTACTGCGGCGGGCCCGGGATGGGACACGCGATGAAGATCACCAACAACCTGCTGGCGACAACGATCATGGTGGCCAACACCGAGGTGCTGGCAATCGGCATCAAGGCCGGGCTGTCGCTGGAGCTGATGCTGGAAGTGATGCGCACAACGATGGCGTTCAACCACCAGCTCTACGTCGCAATGCCGAAGAAGGCCTTCCTCGGCGACGATTCGCCGGGCTTCATGGTCAAGCTCGCGGGCAAGGACGTGCGGCTTGCGGTCGAGCTGGCCAAGGCACAAGGCTTCGACGCACTGGTGGGCCGGGCCGCGCAGCAGTCGCTGGAGCGTGCGGCTGCCATGGGCTATGCCGAGCGCGACACCGCTGCGCTGATGAAGATCCGCGAAGACGAGCTGGGCATCAAGGTGCGCCAGGCACCGGCGGCCACCAAGGCAGCCTGAAGCGCACCATTCAAGCCGCTGAAACCACTGAAGTCACCGAGGAGACGCAAGCGATGCCTGCCTATGTGATCAACGACATGGAGATCACCGACCCCGCGCTGTTCGAGCAGTACAAGACGCTCTCGCCGGCGACGGTGGCGCAGTTCGGCGGCCGCTTTCTGGTGCGCGGCGGGCAGACCGAAACGCTGGAAGGCAACTGGGCGCCGAAACGGCTGGTGATCCTGGAGTTCCCCAGCGTCGAGCAGGCACGCGCGTGGATCGAGTCCCCCGAGTACGCGGCGGCGCGCCAGTTGCGCCAGCGTGCTGCGCGCTCAAACGTCATCGTCGTGGAAGGGGTGAGCGTTTGAGAAGGACGCCAATGCGCCCGCGTGAGACCCCGGAAGGCGTTCGATCCAGGCGCAAAACGCAGGCGGGCCGGGGTACCCAAGGGCACAGTCACGACATTGAGCGCGCCCTGGGGCCAGCGCGCGGCCCGGCATCTGCGTCGGATGGTTCCAAGGGGTGATGTGGGCCGTGACGCCCAGCGGCTCGCGCAGCAGCGTCACCTCCACGGCAAGGCTGGGCCCGTCTTGCGCCGCAACCCGGTGGCCGCCGATGATCATCGTCTGCATGGATGAATCTCCTTGAGCCGAGCCAGCGAGACGCTGCCGGATCGGCGCGCGGGCCTGGTCCGGCCTTGCATGAACTGCAGGCCGCATCGGCGCCAGAGGAATTGGAATCTCGTCAACCACGTCTTGACAGGAATGGAAAGCGGTCATGCACGTCTTTGGCAGTTGCCGCCGCCTTGACGCGCGCCGAATGCTCGATTCGAACAAAAGCAATTCCGACCTTGGGCGCATGCTCACGACAATCAAGCAATGACGACCAAGGAGATTCCGATGAGTGTCCACGACGCCGCCGGGTCCACGCAGGGGCAGGCCCAACGGCCACTGGAAGGCTTGCTGGTGGTCGCACTCGAACAGGCGGTGGCGGCACCCTATTGCAGCAGCCGCCTGGCCGACGCTGGCGCCCGCGTGATCAAGATCGAGCGTCGCGAAGGCGACTTCGCGCGCGGCTACGACGTGGCGGTTCACGGCGAGTCGTCCTATTTCGTCTGGATCAACCGGGGCAAGGAGTCGATCGCGCTCGACATCAAGCAAGCCGGGGATCTGGCGCTGATCGAGCGCATGCTTGCACGCGCCGACGTGTTCATCCAGAACCTTGCACCCGGCGCCACCGAACGGCTTGGCCTGGGTTCGGCAGCCTTGCGCAGCCGCCACCCGCGTCTGGTCACCTGCGACATCAGCGGCTATGGCGACAGCGGCCGGCTGTTCGCGATGAAAGCTTATGACCTGCTTGTGCAGGCCGAGAGCGGGCTCGTCTCGGTCAGCGGCGCGCCTGGCGACTGGGGGCGCATCGGCGTCTCGCTGTGCGACATCAATGCCGGCCTGAATGCCCTGGTCGGCATCCAGCAGGCGCTGGTGGCGCGCGAGCGCAGCGGCCGCGGCAGTGCGGTGAAGGTCTCGCTGTTCGACTCCGCTGCGGAGCTGATGAGCGTGCCGTACCTGCAGGCACGCTACGGTGGCCAGGCGCCCGAACGTGTCGGGCTCAAGCATCCGACCATCGCGCCCTACGGTGCCTTTACCTGCGCCGATGGCCGCGACATCCTGATTTCGATCCAGAACGAACGCGAGTGGGCAGACTTCTGCCGCAAGGTGCTGTGCGAGCCCGCGCTGCTTGATGACCCGCGCTGCGCCAGCAATGCGGCACGGGTGGCCAACCGGCCGTGGGTCGATGGCAAGGTGGCCGAGGTCTTTGGCCAGCTCAGGAGCGCCTCGGTGATCGACCGCTTGACCGAGGCGCAAACCGCGTTCGGCAACCTCAATTCGGTCCATGACCTGATCCAGCATCCGCAGTTGCGCACGCGCAGCATGCAAGTGGGCGGCCGGATGGTTGAAGTGCCTGCCACGCCCTGGTCAGTCGAATGGGATGGTGAGACCTATGCCGCTGCGCCGGCGCTGAACGAGCACGGGCAAAAAATTCGTGGCGAGTTTGCTTGATCGCCGGTGTGGAAACCGCGCTGGCAAAACGATGGCCAGTGCAAGCTTCCGCCAATGAGCGAGCCCTTTTTTGCAGCCACTTCCAGCAATCACTGCACACCAAGACCGGCCCCATGATGCCCTGGTCGCCACGCGGCCCGGCATGCCCTGGGCCATCGACCCGTCCGCAACCTCAATCCACAGGAGACTCCTAGCATGAACTTCACCCGTCGCCACGCCGCCATCTGCGTGCTGGCCGCCCTGGCCGCCGCCACTGGCAGCGCTCTCGCCGACGACAAATACCCGAGCAAGCCGGTCACGGTGATCGTGCCGCAAGCACCCGGCGGCGCCAACGACACCATCGCGCGCATCGTCGCGCAAAAGCTCACCGAGGCGCTGGGCCAGCAGTTCATCGTCGACAACAAACCCGGCGCCGGCGGCAACATCGGCACCGCCGCGGCGGCCAAGGGCAAAAACGACGGCTATACGCTGCTGCTCAC